>DATMSF010000288.1:0-5809 GCA_035565535.1 Aeromicrobium sp. | reverse complement strand
GCGGGTTGATGATCGAGTGCAAGGTCTCGCTGACCGCCTGGCGCACGGTCTCGACGTCCCATCCGGTGACCAGGTCGGTCAGGTAGGCGCGCATGCGCTCCAGCTGGTCGTGGTCGGCCCCTTGCGCACCGAACATGAAGTTGGCGTAGGCCGATCGCATCACGGCTCGGCGTGTCAGCAGTCCGCCTTCGTAGAACGGCCGGCTGAAGGCCAGCGTCGACGATCGAGCGATGATCGTCTTGTCCAGGTCGAAGAAGGCAGCCGTACCGGAGCGCGGGACCGGTGGGGTCATGCCTCCAGGATAGGGGTCATCCACAGGTCGCGGACCGTGCGTGCGTTGTCCACAGGCTGCGGGTCCTCGGTTGGCGCGCGCAGGTCGCCGGCGAAGGATCGGGGTATGACCGATCGGATCACCTTGCTGACCGCACGCGCCGACCTGCAGGCGGTCGCCGAACGGTGGTGCTCGGCGCTCGGGGTCGGCGCGGTGAGCCACCGTCGACTCGCCGACGCGCGCCGCTTCTGGGCCACCTCCGACGCCGTCGTGGTGGGCGAGGACCTCGCGGCCGAGCTGGCGGCGGCTCGATGGCCGCGCCGTGACCACGTCTTCCTGCTCGCCGACGACCCGAACGACTGGTGGCGCGTCGCGGTCGAGATCGGCGGCGCGGGCGTCCTGCGGGCCCGCGACGGTGACGAGTCCGGGGTGGCCGCGTTGGCGCAGGTCGTCGACGGCGGGTCCGAGGGTTGCTCGGTCAGCGTCGTCGGTGGTCGCGGTGGCGTCGGGGCCACGACCTTCAGCTGTGCGCTCGCCCTCGAGGCCGCGACGCGGGAGCTGTCGGCGGTCGTGATGGACGCCGACCCTGTTGGTCCAGGCGTCGATCTGGTCCTCGGCGGTGAACGCACCGATGGGTTGCGCTGGTCCGATCTGGACTCGACCGTCGGACTGGTGTCGCCGGGCGCGCTGGCAGGAGCGCTGCCACGCGTTCGAGGCATCTCGACGGTCTCCTGGTCGCTCGAGGACGACACCCCCGAGCTCCCGGAGAGCTGCCACAACGTGTGGTCGGCTGCCGTTCGTGGCTTCGACCTGGTCGTCGTCGATCAGCCGCGGACCGGCGTCGACGCGGACTGGACGGTCGGTGTGCTGGGCGGCTCCGTCCTCACCGTCGTGATCGTGCCCGACGATGTCGTGGGCGTCGCCGCGGCGAGGCGGCAGATCGCGGCCCTGCGTGAGCGGTGCTCCGACCTCGTGGCCGTCACCGCCACCCGACGAGGGGGACCCGGCAGATCTGCGATCGAGTCGGCCGTCGCGGTCCCCGTCGTCGCGTCGATCCGACACGACACCCGGGTCCGGGTCGCGCTGGATCGCGGGCGGGGGCCGGCACGGTCACGTGGGTTGCGCCGACCGGCGCGTGAGGTCCTCGACCTGATCGGGCTGGTGTGAGCGGCATGAGCGAACCGATCCTCGACGACGCACTGGTCGAGCGCATCCGGGCCCGGCTAGTGACGACCGGTCGAGAGCCGACGGCCGTCGGGGTGGCCGAGGCGATGCGTCAGGAGAACCAGGTGGCTGGCAGCCAGGTCCTGCTCGCGCTGGTCGATCGGCTGAGGTCCGACATGATCGGCGCCGGCCCACTCGATCGACTGCTGCAGGACCCGGACGTGACCGATGTGCTGGTGAACGGCCCCGAGCAGGTGTTCATCGACCGTGGCGACGGTCCGGAGGCGACCGACGTGCAGTTCGCCGACGACACCGCGGTCCGTCGGCTGGCCCAGCGGTTGGCCGCGTCCGCCGGGCGCAGACTCGACGACGCGGCACCCTGGGTGGATGCCCGGTTGGCGGACGGAACCCGGCTGCACGCGGTGCTGGCGCCGCTGTCGCGCCCCGGCACGACGATCTCGTTGCGGGTGCCGGCGCGGCGCACCTTCACCCTCGACCAGCTCGTGACGAACCAGATGGTAGGGGTGGACGCGGCCGACGATCTGCGCCGCCTGGTCGACTCGCGTCTGTCGTTCGTCGTGACGGGCGGCACCGGCAGCGGCAAGACGACCCTGCTGACAGCACTGCTGGCGCTGGTCCCGGCGGATGAACGCATCGTCGTCGTCGAGGACTCGACGGAGCTGAGACCCCAGCACCCGCACGTCGTCGGCCTGGAGGCGCGCCCGGCCAACGTGGAGGGCGCCGGACAGGTGTCGGTGCGCGATCTGGTGCGGCAGGCGTTGCGCATGCGTCCTGACCGGCTCGTCGTGGGGGAGGTCCGCGGAGCCGAGGTCGTCGACCTGCTGGCCGCCCTGAACACCGGACACGCCGGCGGATGCAGCACGCTCCACGCCAACTCGCCCCTCGACGTACCGGCACGCTTCGAGGCGCTCGGGGTGGCGGCAGGACTCCCGCGCGAGGCGGTGCACAGCCAGCTGGCAGCCGGACTCGCCGCCGTCGTGCATCTCGAGCGTGATCGGGTGCGGGGCCGTGCCGTGGCGCAGCTGTCGGTCCTTCGTCGCGCCGGCGACCTGGTGGAGGTCCTGCCGGCACGGACGTACACGCCGAGCCGAACCGTCGACGGGCCGGGACTCGCGCTGTGGCGGAGCCGAACGTGACCGTCGTGGCCGCCCTGTTCCTCGCCGCGGCGGTCGAGGTGTGGCAGCCGTCCCCGCGTCGACTGATCGACCTCAGACTGGGCACCTCGGGAGCACCCCTGGGCAGGCGCACCGTCCGCCCCGCGGCCGCGCTGGTTCCGGTCGGGACGCTGGTTCTCGTCCGCTCGGACGGTCCTGCGCTGGTGGTCGGGCTGGCGCTCGTCGCCGCAGCGATCGCGGTCGCCGAGCTCGCGGCGCAGGCGCGAGGCCACGCGACCGAGCGTCGGCGACGGCGCGACTGGGTCGACGCCCTGTCGTTCCTGGCTGCCGAGCTCCGAGCAGGCGCCCTGCCTGACGTCGCGCTCCGATCGGTGGCCTCGGAAGAACCCGATCTGGCTCCCGTCGCTCGTGCGGCGTCGCGTGGTGGCGACGTCGTGGCGCTGTTGCGGACGGCCGCGGCCGCCCCCGGCGCCGACGCTCTGGAGGCGGTGGCCTCGGCGTGGCGGGTGGCCGAGCGATCCGGCGCGCCCGTCGCCGATGTGTTGAGCCGGCTCGTCGAGCGGATACGCGACGAGGTCGAGCTCGAGCGCGAGGTCGAGGCCGAGCTCGCTCCGGCACGCGCCACGGCCCGCGTGATGGCGGTGCTGCCCGTGATGGGACTGGCCCTGGGCGCCGGCAGCGGCGCAGACCCGGTGCACGCCGTCACCTCGACGTGGCCGGGTGCTGCCTGCGCGGCGCTCGGCATCGGCTTCGCCGTCGTGGGGCTGATCTGGATGGAGCGTGTCGCTGGACGGATCCCACGGTGATCAGCGCGTTGCTGGCCGGCGCGGCCTGCTGGCTCGGCGTCCCCCAGCCGGCGGGGCCCCGCATCCGTCGTCTGTGGCGCGGGCAGCGGCAGCGCGCGACGCGCCCTGCTGTCGGCGTCGTGGCCGCGGGTCTGGCACCGGTTGCCGGACTGCTCCTGATCGGTTGGCCGTGGGGTCTGGTCGCCGGTCTCGCAGCGGCACCGTGGGTGCGCCGCATCGTCCGAGCCGGCGACCAGGAGAATCGGCGGAGGGCCGAGCTGATCCAGCGGTCGCTGCCGACGGCGCTCGACCTGATCTCCGCGGCGTTGTCCGGCGGGCTGCCGCCTGCGACCGCACTGTCCGTCGTGGGTGAGGCTGTCGGTGGCCCCCTGGGCACCGAGCTGTCCGATGCTGCCGCGCGGCTCGCGGTGTCGGGGGACCTGCGGTCGTCGTTAGCCGACCTGCCGGAGTCGCTCGACGTGCTGGCTCGGGCGCTGACGCGCGCCGAGGAGGGTGGGGCGCCGATTGCTCTGGTGGTGGCTGCTGCGGCCGACGACGTCCGTCGAGACGTCCGGGCCCGCCGTCGTGAAGCGGCCCGACGGGTCGGCGTGCGCACCGCTGCCCCGCTCGGCCTGTGCTTCCTGCCCGCGTTCTTGCTGATCGGCATCGTGCCGACCGTCATCGCGATCGCCGGGACCATCTCCTTGTGACCTGACCTGTGACGTGGCTTTTCCACAACGTCACGACTGCGGGCCGTTCATCCCCAGATCGCGAATCGACCGACAGATCGCGGGGTCGTCGACGCCATCTTCTGTCGTCACATCATCGATCGAGGGGAGACCCACATGAAGAAGTTCCGCAACAGGCAGCTCCGCGCAGCCACCCGGGACGAGCAGGGCATGTCCACGGCTGAGTACGCGGTCGGCACGCTCGGCGCCTGCACGATCGGCGGAGTCCTGGTCAAGATCGGGCAGAGCGACTGGTTCGGCGAGCTGGTGCGCGACGTCTTGTCGAACATCCCGGACCTCCTGCCGTTCTGAGCGAGGGGCGACGACATGTCCACGGCTGAGTACGCGGTCGGCACGATCGCGGCGGTGTGCATCGGTTGCCTCCTCGTCAAGCTGTCCGACGACCCGTCCTGGTTGACCGACGTCTTCGAGCGACTCCGGCAGGTGATCCTCCAGGTGGCGTTCCGGTTCGATCGGCCGTGGCTGTGACTCGTTGCGACCGGCGCGAGCGGGGGATGGTCACTGCAGAGCTGGCGACCATCGCCCCGTTCGCGGTCGCGTTCGCGTTCCTGCTGTTGTGGGTCGTCTCGCTGGGCCTGTCCCAGGTGCGGGTGACCGACGCTGCCCGCGAGGGCGCCCGTCTGGTCGCTCGCGGCGAGTCCACGCACACGGCCACGCAGGCGGCGCAGCGCCTGGCCCCCGACGGAGCCGAGGTGCACATCGATCGTGAGGGTCAGCTCGTCACGGTCCGCGTCGTCGCGACCAGCGGTCCCGACCTGCCCGTGTGGTCGGCGGTGGGTGCGCGTCGCGTCGAGGCCACGTCGACCGCTGTGATGGAGGATCCGTGACCTCGGAGAAGGGCTCGGTCACGGTGCACGCGATCTGGCTGGCCACCGCGCTGCTGGTGCTCGCGCTGGTCATGCTCGAGGCGGCATCGCTGATCGGGGTGCGTCACCGTGCGGCGGCAGCGGCCGACCTGGCAGCGCTCGCCGGCTCGCGGGCCGCTGTCAACGGTCACGACGGGTGCGCGGCCGCGCGGGCGTCCGCCCGAGCCAACGGCGCCGAGCTGGTGACGTGCCGGATGGACTACGACGTCGCCACCGTCAAGGCCCGCGTCGTGAGCCGGCGCTGGTGGGGCCACCGCTGGCGCGCCGACGTCCCCGCCCGAGCGGCCCCGGACTTCTACTTCCGCTGACGAGTCACTAGTTCCCGCTCGCGAGTCACTTGTTCGGACTCAGGAGTCAGCAGGAGCGTGCCGGAGCACCGCGTCGAGCAGTGCGACCGCTCCGGACTTGTCGAGAGGTTCGTTGCCGTTTCCGCACTTCGGGGACACGACGCACGCCGGACAGCCCTCCCGGCAGGGGCAGTCGGAAATCGCCTGTCGAGTGGTGCGCAACCATCGTGCGGCCTGGGCGTAGCCCTGCTCGGCGAAGCCGGCGCCTCCCGGGTGCCCGTCGTGGACGAACACGGTCAGCCGACCGGTGTCGGGATGCAGCGCGGTCGAGAGACCGCCGAGATCCCATCGGTCGCACGTGGCCAGCAGCGGGAGCAGGCCGATCGAGGCGTGCTCGGCCGCGTGTGCGGCGCCAGGTACTGCGGCCGCGTCCACGACGGTCTCGACGACGTCCGGATCCAACGTCCACCAGACTGCCTTGGTCGGCAGCGTCCGAACTGGCAGGTCGAGCGGCTCCTCGCCGAGAACGCGAAAGTCGTCGGTGCTGCGAC
>DATMSF010000287.1:0-5933 GCA_035565535.1 Aeromicrobium sp. | reverse complement strand
TCCAGGTCGGACAGGCTCGGCGGCGCGATCCGCTCCGAACGACCCGCGACGGCCGCAGCACGAGCCGAGGCGTCGAACGAGAAGGGACGCCCGGTGGAGCGGTCGGTCGTGAAGTTGCGGGGGTCGAACGCCTGCAGCGGGTGACGTCGAACGACGGCGGTCCTCGCGCCCGGTGCCGTCGCCTCCAGCGCGTCGAGCAGCTCGCCCAGCGGCACGGACGGCGGCCGCACCTGACCGTTGACCTCGTCGGCGCCCGAGTAGGTGACCACGAGGTGCTCGGTGGCCGCCAGCACGGCGTCGAGCAGCAGCTGGCGGTCTTCGCTGCGCAGGTCGCGTTCACCTGTCAGCGGCCGTCGTGACAGCACGTTGTCTCCGTCGACCGAACCAGCACGCGGGAACACGCCGTCGTCGAGCCCGAGGAGGCAGACCACCCGGTGCGGCACCGAACGCATCGGCACCATGGTGCACACGGTCAGCGACCCGGTACGAAAGTTCGCCCGAGTGGGCCGGCCGGCGAGCCTGTCGGCCATCAGTGCCCGCACGTCGGAGAGCCGCAGCTGCAGGCCGGATTCTGCTTGGTCGGCGCCGATCGCAGCGAGCTCGCGTTCGGCTTGGTGGATCTGCCACTCCTCGCCCCAGGGAACCGCCGTCAACGCCGAGATCGACTCGGCGAGCGTCGCGACCCACTCACCGACCGGCCGTGTTCCAGACAGCCGATCGGCCAGGTCGGTGACACGATCGAGGAGCTCGGCCAGACGTCCTGCGAGATCGATGTCGGACGAGCCGATCGCGTCGTAGGGCAACGTGGTGTCGAAGTAGCGCTGCGCGTCGTCGGAGACCGCAACTCCCGCGAGCACCCGATCGAGCCCGAACCGCCACGTGTTCTGCACGAATCCGCCCAACCCGAACGGAGCGCGGTGTGCAGCGTCGAACGCCCATCGGATGCCTGCCTCGTCGACCCACCGGGTGATCTGGTCGAGGTCGTCGTCGCTGAAGCCGAAACGTCGACGCACAGGTTCGGTTCCGGCCAGGTCGAGGACGGCCGACGCCTCGGCGCGGCCGTCGGCCAACGCGAGCAGCCGTTCGACGACCCCCAGCACGGGATTGGTCTGGACCAGCGAACGGTCGGCCAACCGCACCTGCAACGCGTGCCCCGGATGCCAGGCGTCGGACTCCGCGGCCGTCCCGCCGAGGCCGAACGCGGCCTCGATGAGCGGCGCGAACTGCTCGATGTCGGGACACATCACGACGATGTCGCGGGGTTCGAGGCTCGGGTCGTCGGCGAGCAGGCCGAGCACCACCTCACGGAGCACCTCGACCTGCCGGGCCGGGCCATGACAGGCGTGCACCTGCACCGACGTGTCGGTCGGGTCGATCCTCACGTCACCGCCGGGTGCTTGGTTCGCCTCGATACCGGCCTGGAGCCGACCCAGCAAGGTGGCGGGCCGGGGCACTGCGGGATCGATCGCGACGGACGTCGCCGAGATCGGCCCGACGGTGCGCTGCAGCTCTCGCACGTCTCGGCCCAAGGTGGCCAGCAGAGGGTGTCGAGCAGCGACGTGCGAGTCGTCGTCGACGCGCGCGACCGCCCCCAGGTTCGGGCGGAGCGCCTGCCACAGGTGGTCGGAGGGGTGCGGCAACCACACGTCCACCTGACGATGCCGGGCCAGCGCCTCGACGATCTCCACCTCGGTGACCGACAACCGGGTGTGGCCGAACAGCGACAATCGGGCCGCTAGGTCCACCTGCGCCGTGCCGGTCTCGAGAGCAGCGACGACGGTTCCGTGTCGCGCGACGGGTGACGGTCCCCCCACGTGGGCCACGAGCCGCCGCCACAGCTCGGCCTGCCACGCCAGATCGGCGTCGACGGGACGGCCCGTGCCGTCGGTGTCGGCACCGCTCTCCCAGCGCGCCATCATCGCCGGCCGCTGCGACGCGTACGACGCGAACAGCCTGGCCAACCGGTGGGCCACCGACCACCGGCGGCCGTGACGGCGATCGTCACCCCGAGCTCCTGCACCGCCCAGGTGCCGGGTCAGGGCGGCACACCAGGGTTGTCCGAGCGAGGCGTCGATGACCTCCAGCAAGGGCCACACCAGCAGATCCGGATGCCACGGATCATCGGCGTCGCCGTGGACCAGGCGGGACACCAGGGCGCCCGGCGAGCAGAACGCGATGTTGGCCGCCACTCCGTCGCCTCGCTCGGCGCCCAGCACGTGCGACAACCGCTGACTCAACCAACGCTCGACACCCTTGGCCGGAACGACGACCAGCTCGGGCGCGAACGGATCGCCGCTGGGCTCGGCGAGCCGGGCGGCCAACGCGTCGGCCAACAGATCGACCCGCGGTGAGCGGTGCAGGGTCACAGACATCAACGGCAGCCTAGAGGCTGCCAGGGACACCTCGCTCTGCAACGGCTGAGAGCACGCTGCTAGTTTCGGGTGTGACGCCTGACACAGGCCGTCCGGACCAACTGAATGGAGCATCTCTCGTGACCACTCCCGTCAAGAAGGTCGCCGTCACCGGCGCCGCCGGCCAGATCGGTTACAGCCTGCTCTTCCGCATCGCCAGCGGAGCGCTGTTCGGCCCTGACACCCCGGTGCAGCTGCGACTGCTGGAGATCACGCCGGCGCTCAAGGCGCTCGAGGGCGTCGTGATGGAACTCGACGACTGCGCGTTCAGCACCCTGGACTCGGTCGAGATCGGCGACGACGCCAATACGATCTTCGACGGCGCGAACCTGGCTCTGCTGGTCGGCGCTCGCCCACGCACCAAGGGCATGGAGCGCGGTGACCTGCTCGAGGCCAACGGCGCGATCTTCACGGCTCAGGGCAAGGCGCTCAACGAGGTCGCCGCCGACGACATCCGCATCGGTGTCACGGGTAATCCTGCGAACACGAACGCACTGATCGCGATGACCAACGCCCCCGACATCCCCAGCGAGCGATTCAGCGCCTTGACGCGTCTGGACCACAACCGCGCGATCTCCCAGCTGGCGGCCAAGACCGGCGCGTCGGTCAACGACATCAGCCGCATGACGATCTGGGGCAACCACTCGGCGACGCAGTACCCCGATCTGTTCCACGCCCGGGTGAACGGTCAGAACGCGGCCGAGGTCGTCGACGACCAGGACTGGATCGAGAACACCTTCATCCCCACCGTGGCCCAGCGGGGTGCCGCGATCATCGAGGCGCGCGGGGCGTCGTCGGCGGCCTCGGCCGCCTCGGCGACGATCGACGCCGCCCGCGACTGGCTGCTCGGTTCGGCCGACGACGACTGGGTGTCGATGGCGGTTCGTTCCGACGGCTCGTACGGCATCCCCGAAGGCCTGATCTACTCCTACCCCGTGACCACGAGCAACGGCGACTGGCACATCGTCCAGGACCTGCAGATCGACGACTTCAGCCGCGCCCGCATGGATGCGACAGCGGCCGAGCTCGTCGAGGAGCGCGATGCGGTCAAGGAGCTCGGTCTGATCTGACGGTTCAGTCCGGTTGATTCGGGACGATGACTGCCAGGACGATCAAGCTGACTCCCAGCAGCGTCGTCCAGCCGATGTCGAACCATCTGCCGCGGACCCGCAGCATGCCCAGGTGATCCTTCGGCATCACGGCTCGAGCCAGTGCGCCTGCGCAGAAGGTGGCACCCATCGTGACGAGACCGGCACGCCACTGCCCCGCCGTGATCAGGACCAACCCCACGGCGACGCAGACCAGCTGCAGCAGGTAGAAGCGTGAGCCTCGGCTCCGGGGACCGATCACGGATTCAGCAGCTCCGAGGTGTCGACGACGTTCGCCAGCAGCATCGCGCGCGTCATCGGACCGACACCGCCGGGGTTGGGGGCGACCCACCCGGCGACGTCGCGGACCGACGGGTCGAGGTCGCCGACGATCTTGCCCTCGTCGTCGCGACTCACCCCGACGTCGAGCAGCGCCGCTCCCGGCTTGACCATGTCGGCGGTGATGATGTTGGGCACCCCCGCGGCAGCGACCACGATGTCGGCACGACGCACTTCGGCGGTCAGGTCACGGGTTCCGGTGTGGCACAGCGTGACGGTGGCGTTCTCCGATCGCCGCGTCAACAACAAGCCGAGCGGGCGGCCGACCGTGATGCCGCGGCCGACCACCACCACGTGCGCGCCGTTGATCTCGACCTCGTGGCGGCGGAGCAGCTCGATGATGCCGCGCGGTGTGCACGGCAGCGGCGCATCCTTGCCCAGGACGAGCCAGCCGAGGTTCGTCGGGTGCAGCCCGTCGGCGTCCTTGGCCGGATCGATGCGTCCGATCACGGCGTTCTCGTCGAGTCCACGTGGTAGGGGCAGCTGGACGATGTAGGTCGTGCACTCAGGGTCGGCGTTCAGCTGGTCGACGGCCGCCTCGACGTCGGCCTGCGTAGCGGTGGCGGGCAGGTCGATGCGGATCGAGTTGATCCCGACCTCCGCGCAGTCCTTGTGCTTGGCGCCGACGTACCAGTGGCTGCCAGGATCGTCGCCGACCAGGATCGTGCCCAGGCCGGGAACCACGCCACGCTCACGCAGCGCGGCGACCCGCCCCGTCAGTTCGGTCTTGATCTGCTGTGCCACGGCCTTGCCGTCGAGGATCTGAGCGGTCACCCGCAGATTCTTTCACGTCCCGATTCACGCGGGTTCACGTCCCGAATTTTGCGGGGTATTGCACCGGCCCAGGCGCTCGAACCGGTGCATCACCCCGCAAAACTCGGGGGTTTGGTCCGGGTCAGTGGAAGAAGTGGCGGGTGCCGGTGAAGTACATCGTGACACCGGCGGCCT
The DNA here is from genome assembly GCA_035565535.1 of Aeromicrobium sp. Lineage (GTDB taxonomy): Bacteria > Actinomycetota > Actinomycetes > Propionibacteriales > Nocardioidaceae > Aeromicrobium. The sequence goes on along the minus strand of DATMSF010000287.1, from coordinate 1,147 downwards.
TAGCGGCCTCGATGGTCTCGTCGTCGCGCACCGAGCCGCCGGGCTGGACGATCGCCTTGACTCCGGCATCGAGCAGGATCTGCGGGCCGTCCGCGAACGGGAAGAAGGCATCGGAGGCCGCCACGGAACCGGCGGCACGCTCGGCGCCGGCGCGCTCGACGGCGAGGCGGCACGAGTCGACTCGGTTGACCTGGCCCATCCCGATGCCGACCGACGCGCCGTCCTTGGCCAGCAGGATCGCATTCGACTTCACAGCTCGGCACGCCGTCCACGCGAACGCCAGATCGGCCAGTGTCGCCTCGTCAGCGGCCTCACCCGCGGCGAGCGTCCACGTCGACGGGTCGTCCCCGGCGGCGTCGACGCCGTCGCCGTCCTGCAGCAGCACCCCACCGCTGATCGGCCGCATCTCGATCGCAGAACCCGGGCCGACCCGGTAGCGCAGGATGCGGATGTTCTTCTTGCCCTGCAGGATCTCCACGGCTCCCGGCTCGTAGTCGGGGGCCACGATGACCTCGGTGAACACCTCGGCGACCTGCTCGGCCATCGCGACCGACACGGCTCTGTTCGCCGCGATGACCCCGCCGAAGGCGGACACCGGGTCGCAGGCGTGCGCCCGGGCGTGCGCCTCGGCGATGTCGGTGCCGACAGCGATACCGCACGGGTTGGCGTGCTTGATGATCGCGACTGCGGGCCCGCTCTGGTCGTGCGCGGCCCGCCAGGCGGCGTCGGTGTCGACGTAGTTGTTGTAGCTCATCTCCTTGCCGTGCAGCTGTTCGGCCCCGGCCAGGCCACCACCCCCGGGGGTCGCGTACAGCGCCGCCTCCTGATGTGGGTTCTCGCCGTACCGGAGCACGTCCTGACGCTCCCACGTGCCGGCCAGGAAGTTCGGCCACCGGTCGTTCGCCGGATCGCCCGCGTAGTCGGACGCGAACCACGAGGCGACGGCCACGTCGTAGGCGGCGGTGTGCGCGAACGCCTGCGCCGCCAGCTGCTTGCGCTGGTCGAGGGTGAATCCGCCCGACGCCAGCGCCTCGCGCACCGCACCGTACGAGTCTGGCGAGACCACGACGGCCACGCTCGGGTGGTTCTTGGCGGCCGCCCGCACCATCGACGGTCCACCGATGTCGATCTGCTCGACGCACTCGTC
>DATMSF010000286.1:0-2856 GCA_035565535.1 Aeromicrobium sp. | reverse complement strand
CACGTGACGCACGATCTCCTCGTGCCGACTCGCCAGCTGCTCAGCGATCTGCGTCACGATCCGATTCAGCTGCGCTTCCTCGACCGCGCCGGACCAGACTCGGCGCTGCTCGAACGGTCCGGCGGTCATGGGCCGATTCCGGCCTTTCGCAGCGCCGTGCGTGCTGCGTGCCAGCCGCACATGCCGTGGGCCCCGGCTCCGGGCGCCGTCGCGGCCGAGCACAGGTAGGTCCCCGGCACCCCGGTGACGTACGGGTTGAGCCCGACGCGCGGACGGAAGATCAGCTGCCGCGGGGTGTTGGCCCCCGATACGATGTCGCCGCCGACGTAGTTGGGGTTGTCTCGCACGATGCTCTCGGTCGATCGCACCGACATCGCGACGATCCGGTCGCGGACGCCGGGAGCGAATCGCTCGATCTGGCCGATGATGGCCTCCGTCGCGTCCCCGGTGAATCCGGCCGGGACGTGGGCGTAGGCGTCGACGGGGTGGATCGTGCCGGCCCGTCGCTCGGGATCGGCGACGGACTGCTGGCCCAGCAGCACGAACGGATGCTCCGGCATCCGCCCCCGGGCGACATCTCGTTCGGCTGCGGCGATCTGCTCGAACGTCCCGCCCAGATGGATCGTGCCGGCCTCGCGGCTGGGTTCGTGCGTCCAGGGGATGCCGCCGTCGACGGCGAGAGCCACCTGGAAGGCGCCCGGCCCGTGCCGGAACCGCCGGTAGGCGCGGGCGACTCGACGGGGCAACGCCTCGCCGAGGATGTCGACGGCAGCCGACGGCGAGGTGTCGAGCATGACGATGTCGGCGTCGGCCAGCGGCTCCCGGTTCGACACCGTCACGCCGGTGTGGACTCGTCCCCCCAGCGACTCCAGCCGCGCCACCATGGCCCGGCTGATGGCCCCCGACCCGCCGTGCGCGACGGGCCAGCCGAAGCGGTGCGCTGCCGTGCCGAGCGCCACACCGATCGCCGATGACATCGGCGAACCGAGCGGCCGGAACGCGTGGGCGGCGACTCCGGCGAACAAGGCGCGCGCGGCCTCGTCCCGTCCCCAACGGCGAGCCAGCAGATCGGCCGGCAACAGGCTGTACGCGCCGAAGCGCGCCAACGCGATCGGCGCACGGGGGATGTGGATCATCGGCTGCAGGAACTCATCGGCGATCTTGCCGAACTGTTCGGTCAACGGACCGAACAAGCGCCGATACGCACGACCGGCCGAGCCCAGATCGGCCACCGTACGGTCCAGGTCCTGCCAGACCGCGGCGCCTCGACCCCCGTCGAGCGGATGCGAGTACTGGACCGAGGGCCACAGCCAGCGCAGCCCTTCGCCCTCCGTCAGGTCGAACTGACGACTGAAGCCGGTCTCGACCGCGAGCGGGTGGAACCCCGAGCACTCGTCGTGCAGGACGCCGTCGACCGTGGCGTGCACCGAGCGGGTGCCGCCGCCGGGGACGTCGGCGCGCTCGAGCACCTCGACGTCGACCCCGGCGGCGGCCAGGGTGATGGCGGCAGCGAGTCCGTTGGGGCCGCTGCCGACCACCACCGCTCGTGTCATGAGGTCACCTGCTCCTCACCCTCAAGGCCTGCACGGACGTAGCGCGTGGGGTCCCCGGGGGCCTGATAGCCGGGGAGCGTCCACGTTACCGTGTGCTTGATCGGTCCGTCGGGGATCCACGGCTGCACGCTCACGGCGTCGCGGATGTCGTAGTAGCCGCGTTCGACGACGCCCAGCGCCGCGTCGACGACCTTGTACTGGACGGTCTTCTTGTGGATCGGCTGCGACTCGGTGAACGCTAGGCATCGCTCGTGCACAGCACTACGGCCCGACGACACGAAAAACCGGCCTCTCGTTGTGCCAGGAGCACAACGTTGCGCGGGTTCAGTCGTCCGCGACAGTGGCGGCGGCGGTCCGAGCACGCCGGAGGACCTCGTCCAGGTCGTCGCCGGTGACGGTCACGTGACCGACCTTGCGGCCAGGCTTGACGTCCTTGCCGTACAGGTGGACGTGCACCCCTGGATCATCGGCCAGTGCGGCATCGCGCCCGGCCGCCAGGTCGACGCGCGTGCCACCGAGCACGTTGACCTTGACCGACCACGGCTGTCGCGGTTCGGTCGGCCCGAGCGGCAGGTCGAGCACGCCGCGCAGGTGGTTCTCGAACTGGCTCGTGCCGGCCCCGTCGATCGTCCAGTGTCCCGTGTTGTGCGGACGCATCGCCAGCTCGTTGACCAGGACGCGGCCGTCGGCGGTCTCGAACAGCTCGACGGCCAAGATTCCTGTCACGTCGAGCTCGGTCGCGACCTGCTCTGCGATCGCCCGCGCTCGAGCCTCGAGCTCCGGGGACAGACCGGGCGCAGGAGCGATGACTTCGGCACAGATGCCGTCGACCTGGGTCGACTGGACGACCGGATACGTGCGCACCTCACCCGACGGCGAACGGGCCACCAGGGCCGACAGCTCACGCCGGAAGTCGACCAGCTCCTCGGCGATCAGCTCGCGACCTGCCGCCAGCGGCTCGCCGAGGTCGTCGGGAGAACGCACGACCCACACGCCCTTGCCGTCGTACCCGCCGCGCGTGGTCTTCAGCACCGCCGGGTACCCGAATTCGTGCATCGCGTCAGCCAGGTCGTCGACCGTGTCGCCCGGCTCGACGTCGAGCACCTCGAAGATCGGGCAGGGCACCCCGAGCAGGCTCAGCCGCACCCGCATGTCGCCCTTGTCCTGTGCGTACAGCAACGCGTCCGGACCCGGACGGCAGGCGTGCCCCTCTGCGGCCAGCGTGCGCAGGTGCTCAGGCGGGACGTGCTCGTGGTCGAACGTGACGACCGGAGCGTCGGCGACCGCGGTCCGCAGGTCGTCG
>DATMSF010000285.1:0-3885 GCA_035565535.1 Aeromicrobium sp. | reverse complement strand
GCACGCGGTAACCGCGTGCCACCAGCTCCTCGGCGACGGCGAACCCGATCCCCCGGGCGGCTCCGGTGACGACGGCGATCTCACTCATGGACCGACATTACTGCGCCACCTGGCTCAGCAGGTCGCGAGCATCTCGGTCAGCGCCCGAGCCTCGCTGGGGTCGGCGCCGAGGTCCCAGTGCCGCTTCACGTCGATCCAGCGGGTCGCGTATGCGCATTGGAACGCCGCACGCGGCCTCCAGGACGCCGGATCGTACGAGCCCTTGCTCTGGTTCGTCGGCCCGTCGACGGCCAGCAGATTGCTCACGTCGTTCGCATAGTCGCGTCGGCGCTCGGGTGACCACGAGCCGGCGCCGGACCGCCACGCCTCGGCGAGCGGCACGACGTGATCGATCTGGATCGCGACCGACTGCTTCGGGTCCTTCAAGTCGGTGAAGGTCAGCGTTCGCCCCGTGTAGGGGTCGATCCACGTCCCGGCCAGGACGTCGTGGTCGCAGCGCCCTTGCCGCTGCGTCACCACCGTGCCCGGCTGGACATCGCGCAGGAGCACGTCGTCGCGTTGGTTGCAGCCGTTCCGGTCGACGTCGGCCCAGGCGGGACCGAACGCGTCTCGGTCGTACGGCGGGATGCCGGCGGGATCGCGGTCGACGGTCCGAAGTCCTTCGAGAGCGCGGCTCGTCACGGTCGGGGGTGAGCTCGTGGTCGGGGTGCTGGGAGACGGGGCATCCGAGGACTCGGTCGGCGGTGCGGGGGCGACGGCGGCGTCGACGGACGGCTTGGTCGATCCGTCGGTCAGCGCCATCAGGCCGACCAGAGCGAGGACGACCGCCGCGATCAATCCCGCGCTTCGTGACATGGCACGACCATGCCACGAAGATCGGTCGCTCGGGGCAGAATCCGCCCCGTCCCGTCATGCACGACCTGGGACCTCGACTCGTACACAGGCGAGAAGAAGATAGGGGTCGCCGAACCGGGCATCCATGCAGTACGTTGAACCGCGATCTCGGGCGCAACTACCTGTTCGAAGGAGTTGTCATGACCCCGAATCAACCTCGTCGCCTGGCGATCCGTGCCGGGATCGCCACGGCGGCTCTGATCGCACTGAGCGCCTGCGGAGCCGATGTCGTGGACCAGCAGGACGTCGAGCAGCAGATCTCGGAGAAGTTCGGTTCCGAGTTCGACCAAGTCGGCGACGTCTCCTGCCCCGAGGATCTTGCTGCCGAGGTCGACGCCACCGTGACGTGCGTGATGACCGGCGACGGACAGGAGTACGACGTCGACGTCACGGTCACCTCGATCGACGGTGACAGGGTGCTGTTCGACCTGGAGGTCAAGTAGCCAGGGCTGCCCGTCCGTTCGGTGCTCGTGCTGCGCTCCTGAGTCGATCAGTGCTCGTAGTCGATGCTGGAGTACGCCTTGAGCTTGCTCAGCTGGTGCTCACTGGTGATCTTGCGGATCGTGCCGGAACGTGACCGCATCACGATCGACTCGGTGACGGCACGCCCGGTGCCGTAACGGACGCCGTGCATCAGCTCACCGTCGGTGATCCCGGTGGCGACGAAGAAGCAGTCGTCGGCAGCGACGAGATCGTCGGTGCTCAAGATGCGCTCCAAGTCGTGCCCCGCATCGATCGCGCGCTGGCGCTCGTCGTCGTCGACCGGCGCGAGGCGTCCTTGGATCACTCCACCGATCGCCTTGATCGCGCACGCCGTGATGATGCCCTCCGGGGTCCCGCCCGTGCCGATCAGCAGGTCGACCCCGGTGTCGGGGCGGGCGGCTGTGATGGCGCCCGCGACGTCGCCGTCGCTGATGAACTTGATGCGCGCGCCGGCCGCACGGATCTCCTCGACGATGCCCGCGTGGCGGGGGCGGTCCAGGACGCACACCGTGACGTCACCGGCGTTGATGTTCTTGGCCTTGGCGACCCGGGCGATGTTCTCGGCCACGGGCAGGCGGATGTCGACGTACTCGGCGGCCTCGGGTCCGGCGACCAGCTTCTCCATGTAGAACACGGCCGACGGGTCGTACATCGAGCCGCGCGGCGCCACCGCCATGACGCTGATCGCGTTCGGCATCCCCTTGGCCGTCAGCGTGGTGCCGTCGATCGGGTCGACCGCGACGTCGCAGTCCGGGCCGTTTCCATCGCCGACCTGTTCGCCGTTGAACAGCATCGGCGCCTCGTCCTTCTCGCCCTCGCCGATCACGACGACACCGTTCATCTCCACGGTGTTGATCAGCGCCCGCATCGCGTTGACCGCGACACCGTCGGCTCCGTTCTTGTCGCCACGCCCGACCCAGCGGGCGGCGGCCATCGCTCCGGCCTCGGTGACGCGCACCAAGTCCAGGGCAAGGTTGCGGTCAGGGGCCTGTTCGGCGACTTTGAGCGACTCCACGACCGGATCCTATCGGTACCTAACGGACCGAGACGTCGGCGGTGAGCTCGACGGGGTCGTCGTACTCGCGCTGCCACATCCGGTGGATCAGGATCGCCGCCAGCACCGATCCGGTGGCGCCCAGCGCCATGTCCGCGAGGGTGTCCGCATACGGTGCACCGGTCGCGCTGTACTTGTTCAAGAACGCGAAGTACTCGCCGATCTCCCAGATCAGCGCCGCCGTCACGCCGGTCACCAACCCGCGCTCGATCGTCTCCATCAGCGGGGTCGTCGGCCGCTTCGTCAACAACACGACGGCGCCGGCGAGCAGACCGGTGTTCACGAAGTGCAGCAGGTCGTCGAACCACCAGATGTCGTCGTACAGGTTCATCCGGTTGCCGAGCAGGTCACTGAAGCACGGGATCGTGATCATCAGGTCGACGACCCACGGGTACGGGCGATCGCGACGGTTCAGGTACCAGTAGGTCGGCAGCGCGAACGCCAGCAGCGGGTACGACACCGCTCGCGCGGATGCGGCCTTGCCCTCCAGGTTCACCGAACCGGCGTCGATCAGTGCCGACATCAAGAGGAGCACCATGACCGCCTTGGCGGCGATGTTCAAGGCGGGAACGAGGCGGGGGACCGCATAGGGGGTCGCGGCGTCTGAGGGGATCACTACGTTCGAGTCTAACCGAGCGTTCACCTGCTGTCGGTCGATCAGTCGGCCGGTCCGTACCATGGCGCGGTGGCCAGTTCGCGCGGGAACCCCGACCTCGGAGACATCGTCCGGTCCGTCGCCGTCCTGGGCATTCTCGTGCTGGCGCTCTACGGAGTGGGCCAGCTCCTGACCTCCGAGCCGGAGAACGTCACGCGTCCCGTCGACTGGGCGCCGGTCGCGACGGACGCGCGAGAGATGGCCGACTACCAGGTCCTCGCACCGGACGAACTGCCGGAGGGTTGGGTGGCCACGTCGGCGCGCTTCGATCCGTCGACGCAACGCTGGCGGCTGTTCATCCTGGGTCCTGATGACCGCTTCATCGGGCTCGAACAGTCGTCGGAGTCCGAGCAGACGTTGTTGGACTCGGTCGCCGAGGACAGCGAGCCGCTCGGTTCGGCCAAGGTGCTGGACCGAGTGTGGTCGGTGCACGTCGGTCCCGCAGAGCGCATCACGTACCTGACGTCGTCAGAGGACATCACGACGATGGTCACGGGCACTGTCGATCAAGGCGAGCTCGAGACCTACATCGATTCGTTGCGCTAGCCCGATTCACTGCGCCGGCCGCGCTCGGCCGGACGCCTCATCCGTCGAGGAAGTCCTTGGCGAGGATGATGGCAGGCAGCTCGGCCCACGTCTCGGCGTCCCAGTAGATCAAGGACCACCAGACCAGACCGTCATGCTCGAACACGACCCCGTGTGCCGTGTCGTCGCGGGAGTAGAACGCACCTGCGCCGAGCTCGGGGTGATCGTCGACGGGCTCGGCGGAGTCCGCACCGGCGTAGGCGCTTTCCAGGCT
>DATMSF010000284.1:0-1868 GCA_035565535.1 Aeromicrobium sp. | reverse complement strand
ACGGTCGCAGCGCCGTCATGTGCGGTTCGACGGTGCGCGTGCCCAGGTCACACCCACCTGCGTAGGGGAGTGCGAACTCCTCGTGGCGGTGCATCAACGGCCCGAGGAACATGATGATGCTGCGGGTGCGGCGGGCAGCGTCCTGGTCCATCGCTGCCAGATCCAGGTCGGCCGGCACGACCAGCTCGAGGTCGTTGTCCTCGTTGAGCCAGGTCGCACGAACGCCGATGGACTCGAGCACTTCCAGGAGCCGGTTGACCTCTTCGATGCGTGCCACCTTGCGCAGCACCGTCGTACCGGCGTTGAGCAGCGACGCACACAGCAGGGCCACGCCGGCGTTCTTGCTGGACTTGACGTCGATCGAGCCCGAGAGCGTCGTTCCGCCCTGGACCCGCAGGTGGCTGGGGCCCGAGGTGCCGACGGTGACCAGCTCGGAGTCGAGCACCGCGCCGATGCGGGCCAGCGTCTCGAGGGTCAGGTTCTGCAGGCCCTTCTCGATGCGGTTGATCGTGCTCTGACTGGTGCTGAGCTCACCGGCCAGCTCGTTCTGCGTCAGTCCACGGTGCAGTCGAGCATCGCGAATCAGAGCACCGATCCTGGCGAGATAGGAGTCGCGGACCTGCTCGTCACCGTCAGTCATGAGCCAAAGGTATCTCATATATGAGATAAACCAAGAGTGCGGTGGTCGATCTATCGTCGAGTCATGTCAGAGCCTGTCGACGCCCACCGGGCCCGTCCCCGAGCCCTCGGTCCGGTCGTGGTCCCCATCGGGTTCGTCGCGCTGTTGTGGGTCGTGGAGCTCCTCGACGCGGTGCTGCCGGGCCGCTGGGACGCCCACGGCATTCACCCACGATCGACCGAGGGGATCGTCGGCGTGTTGTCGGCGCCGTTGTTGCACGACGACTGGTCGCACCTGATGGCGAACAGCCTGCCCCTGGTCGTGCTGGGCGTCCTGCTCGTGCTGTCGGGGAGGCGCACCTTCGCGGCCGTCACGGCACTGGTGTGGATCGTCGGAGGAGCGGCGGTGTGGCTGCTCGCAGGTTCGGGCAGCAATCACATCGGCGCCTCGGGGATCGTGTTCGGCTGGATCGGCTACCTGGTGGCTCGCGGAGTCTTCTCCCGTGGAATCGGTCAGATCGCAATCGGACTGCTCGTCCTGGCGATGTACTGGACCGCGATCTTCGGCGTGCTGCCGGGCCGACCGGGCATCTCCTGGCAAGGCCACCTGTTCGGCGCAGCAGCAGGTGTCCTGGCCGCCTGGTTGCTTTCCGAAGCCGACGACGAGGGCTGACCACGCGTCACGGCACCCGAGTGGACTCCCGTTGCCCGAGCAGGCGAGCCTCACCGGCGCCACCGAACTCGACGACGCGTCCCCAGTACATCGGATAGGCCAGCTCGGAGATCGTCAGATCGTGGATGGGAAGAACGATCCGTGGCGCGACCTGCTGGACGAACTCGACGGTCTCACTGACCTTCGTCCACGGCGCGCCGAGGGGTACCGCCAGGACGTCGACGCCCTCCGGGACGTACTCGTACGTGTCACCGGGCTGGAAGTACGACGTGCCTTCGGCCTCGATCAGCACGCCGACGTTGGCCACGCGCGGCATCTGGGGCACGATGACCGCGTGACGTGCTCCGACCCCGCGGATCACCACGTCACCGACTCGGGTCTCCAGGCCGTCGCGATTGATCGCCCAGGTCCCGAAGTCGATCAGGTCAGCAGTCTCGGGGTCACACAGGCAGACCGCATCGGGGTTCGCCGCGACCAGTGCCGCACCACGCTCGACGTCGAGGTGATCGGGATGCTGGTGCGTGACGATGATCGCGTCGAGCCCCGACAACGCGAAGACGTCGTCCGCGCAGAACGC
>DATMSF010000283.1:0-16444 GCA_035565535.1 Aeromicrobium sp. | reverse complement strand
CATCGTGGTGGTCGACGAGGCGTATGCGGAGTTCCGGCGCACCGGCACCCCGTCGGCGCTGGAGCTGCTGGCCGAGTTCCCCAGGTTGATCGTCACCCGCACCATGAGCAAGGCGTTCGCCCTGGCCGGCGGGCGGCTGGGCTACCTGGCGGCGGACCCCGCGATCGTCGACGCGCTGCGCATCGTCCGCCTGCCGTACCACCTGTCCGCGATCACGCAGGTCGCGGCGGAGGCCGCCTTGCGCCACGCCGACGACCTGCTCGCCCGCGTCGACGACCTACGGACCGAGCGGGACCGCTCGGCCGAACGTCTCCGTGCGGCCGGGTTCGACGTGGCCGACTCCGACGCCAACTTCATCTTGTTCGGCACATTCTCGGACCGGCACGCCGTCTGGCAGGCGCTGGTCGACCGCGGCGTGCTGATCAGGGAGACCGGACCACTAGGATGGTTACGGGTCTCGATCGGCACCCCCGACGAGATGAACATCTTCCACACCCATCTCGAGGAGGTCACACGATGAGTCGCACTGCGCGCATCGAGCGGAAGACCTCCGAGTCGCACGTCGTCGTCGAGCTGGACCTGGACGGTACCGGCAGCAACGACATCTCCACAGGTGTCGGGTTCTACGACCACATGCTGACGGCGTTCTCGCGCCACTCGCTGATCGATCTGACCGTCAAGACCGAAGGTGACCTGCACATCGACGCCCACCACAGCGTCGAGGACACGGCGATCTGCATCGGCCAGGCGTTGCGTGAGGCGCTGGGCGACAAGATCGGCATCCGGCGCTACGGCGACGCCATCGTGCCGCTGGACGAGTCCATCGCCCAAGCCGTCGTCGACGTCTCCGGCCGTCCGTACTTCGTCCACTCCGGTGAGCCGGACCGTCAGATCACCGCCATCATCGGCGGTCAGTACGTCGGCTCGCTGACGGCCCACGTGCTGGAGTCCATCGCCCACCACGCAGGCGTCACGATGCACGTGCGTCTGATCGACGGGCGCGACCCGCACCACATCGCGGAGTCGCAGTTCAAGGCCGTCGCGCGCGCCTTCCGCGACGCGATCGCGATCGATCCGCGTGAATCGGGGATCCCGTCGACGAAGGGTGCGCTCTGACATGGGCGCCGGACCGCGCGTAGCGGTCCTCGACTACGGCTCGGGCAACATCCGGTCGGGTGTGCGCGCACTCGAGCGTGCCGGGGCCGTCGTCGAGCTGACGTCCGATGCGAAGGTCGCCACCGAGGCCGATGGTCTGCTGGTGCCCGGTGTCGGCGCGTACGCCGCGTGCATGGAGGGCCTGCGCCGCGTCGACGGCGTCCGCGTCATCGAACGTCGACTCATCGCGAACCGTCCGGTGCTCGGCATCTGTGTCGGCATGCAGATCCTGTTCGCCGAGGGCATCGAGCACGGTGTGCGGACGATTGGCGCGGGGGAGTGGCCAGGCGTCGTGGAGCGACTCGACGCGCCGATCGTCCCGCACATGGGTTGGAACACCGTGCAACCTCCCGAGGGTTCGGCACTGTTCGCCGGGGTCGAGGACCAACGGTTCTACTTCGTGCACTCGTTCGGTGTCCGTCGCTGGGTGCTGGACGGCGACACGCCGGTCAAGAAACCCCTCGTGACGTGGACCGAGTACGGCGGCGACCGATTCGTCTCGGCCGTCGAGCACGGTCCGCTGTGGGCCACGCAGTTCCACCCCGAGAAGTCCGGTGACGCAGGGGCCCAGGTGCTGCGCAACTGGCTCGCGACCCTCGGCTGACCCGATCGACCGGGAAGCCGATGGACCCGGTGGGACGCCCGATACCATCGCAGGCGTGAGTGCGTATCTGGAGCTGCTGCCCGCTGTCGACATCAAGGGTGGTCAGGCCGTCCAGCTCGTCCAAGGCGTCGACGGGTCGGAGAAGCGATTCGGTGACCCGCTCGAGGCAGCGCTTCGGTGGCAGGACGCCGGTGCGGAGTGGTTGCACCTGGTCGACCTGGACGCTGCGTTCGGCACCGGGGACAACAACGAGCTGAAGGCCCAGATCGTCGGTCGCCTCGACATCGACGTCGAGATGTCCGGTGGCATCCGGGACGACGAGTCGCTCGCGGCGGCCATGGCAACCGGCTGTCGCCGGGTCAACATCGGTACCGCGGCGCTGGAGAAGCCCGAGTGGTGCGCACGAGCCATCGCGACCTGGGGCGACCGGATCGCGATCGGTCTCGACGTCCGCGGCACAACGCTGGCCGCCCGCGGGTGGACCAGCGAGGGTGGCGACCTGTACGAGACACTGGCGCGCCTGGACGCAGAGGGCTGCGCGCGCTACGTCGTCACCGACGTCGACAAGGACGGCATGCTGCAGGGCCCGAACCTGGACCTGTTGCGCGACGTGTGCTCGCGCACCGACCGCCCCGTCGTCGCGTCCGGGGGCGTGACGACGCTCGACGACATCCGCGTCCTCATGGGGTTGGTCGAGATCGGCGTCGAGGGTGCGATCGTCGGCACGGCGCTGTACACCGGCCAGTTCACGCTCCAGGACGCTCTCGCGCTGACCAAGGGCTGATCGGACCGGACGTCAGCAGCCGTCGCGGATCAGCGCCGGCTTGTGATCGGTCGTGACCTCCATGAACGTCACCTGCTGGCCGTGGTCGTTGCCCAGCTGCTCGACCGACTCGGCCTGACCGAACAGGAAGCCCAGCCACTTCTGCCCGTCCTGCACCCACACGCCGACCTGTCCGTAACCGGCTGACTCCGGCTCGCTGAGCTGCTCGCCGAAGCCCTCGATCAGCTCGTCGAACGTCGTGTCGACGCCGAAGCCGACCTCGGTGCGCGGTCCGGCGGCGTCCCAGACACCCATCGAGACGATCGTGCCGTCCTCGTCGGTCAACACGTCGACACCCTCGAACTGCTCCTTCCAGCGCAGCAGGTCGATGCCTTCGCACACCTCGTCCTGGTACTCCACGTCGGCGTCGAACAACCCGGTGGCGACGGCGTCGTCCTGGGACATCCCCACCTCGGCCGCTCCGATCCGGCCGGGCGCGACGACGAGGTCGGCCGACGTCGCCGGCGGAGCGTCGGTGGTGGGCGTCTGCGACGTCGTGGCAGAAGCGGTCGGCGTGGGCGACGTGGTCGGTTCGTCGTCGCCGCAGGCGGACAGGGGAGCGAGCAGCAGGACGGCGGCCAGAGCGACAGGGGTGAGCCTCATGAGATGACGGTAGCGCTGGATAGGCTCTGAGCGTGAGTCTTGCCGTGCGTGTCATCCCGTGTCTGGACGTCGACGCAGGCCGGGTGGTCAAGGGCGTCAACTTCGTCGATCTGGTCGACGCCGGCGATCCGGTGGAGATGGCGCGCGTCTACGACGCCGAAGGCGCCGACGAGCTGACGTTCCTCGACATCACCGCATCGTCCGGCGACCGCGCCACGACCTACGACATCGTCCGGCAAACCGCCGAGCAGGTGTTCATCCCGTTGACCGTCGGTGGGGGTGTTCGCACCGTCGACGACGTCGACAAGCTGTTGCGTGCCGGTGCCGACAAGGTCGGGATCAACACCGCGGCCATCGCACGCCCCGAGGTCATCGCCGAGATCAGCCGACGCTTCGGCAACCAGGTGCTGGTCCTGAGCGTCGACGCCCGACGAGCCCCCACCCACGGTGACGGCGCCCAGCCGAGCGGCTTCGAGGTGACGACCCACGGTGGCCGCCGGTCGGCCGGCATCGACGCCGTCGAGTGGGTGCGGCGGGCCGGCGAGCTGGGCGTGGGGGAGATCTTGCTGAACTCGATGGACGCCGACGGCACCAGGAACGGGTTCGACGTGGAAATGATCTCGGCGGTCCGCAGCGTTACACAGGTGCCGCTGATCGCCAGCGGTGGGGCCGGGAAGCTCGAGCACTTCCCTCGAGCGATCGAGGCAGGGGCCGACGCGGTGCTCGCGGCGAGCGTCTTCCACTTCGGCCTGATGACTGTCGGACAGGTGAAGCAGACCTTGAAGGACGCCGGACACGTGATCCGATGACCCCGCTCGACGATCGACTGGGGTCGGACGACCCGCGCATCATGAACCGCGGGTTCGCGCTGATGGGCCGCGGGATGCGCGAGCAGAAGCTGCTCGTGACGATCTCGGTGCTCGGCTCGATCCTGTTCGGCTTCATGACGGTCGCCGATGCCTGGGTGCTGGGCTGGGCCACCGAGCACGCCATCCGTCCGTCGTTCGAGCGCGGCGACATCGCCGCAGGGGCCCTGTGGGGCGCGGCGCTGCTGTTCATCGCGGTCGCGATCCTGCGCGCCTTGGGCGTCATCGCCCGACGCCTGATCGGCGGGATCGTGTACTACCGGTTGGTCGCCACCTACCGCCGCCTCGTCACGCGCAAGTACCTGGCGCTGCCGATGTCGTGGCACCACCGTCACCCGACCGGCCAGCTGTTGAGCAACGCCAACGCCGACGTCGAGGCCGCGTGGGCCGTCTTCATGCCGCTGCCGATGGCGATCGGCGTCATCGCCATGCTCGTCGCAGCGGTCGTCGCGATGGTCGCCGCCGACCTGGTGCTGACGCTGGTCGGGCTGGTCGTCTTTCCGGCGTTGTTCGGCATCAACGTGTTCTACCAACGATGGTTGTCCCCGCGCGTCACCCGGGCTCAGGCACTGCGCGGCGACGTCAGCGCTGTCGCCCACGAGTCGTTCGACGGGGCGCTGGTGGTCAAGTCGTTGGGGCGTGAGGTCGACGAGACGGCACGGTTCGAGGCCGTCGCGCACGAGCTGCGTGACGCCAACATCGCGGTCGGCCGCATTCGCGGCATCTTCGACCCGCTGCTCGAGGCCCTGCCGAACCTCGGCGTCCTGCTGGTCGTCGTCCTGGGGATCGGACGAGTCGCCTCCGGCGCGGCCGACCCCGGCGATGTCGTGCAGGTCGCGTTCCTCTTCACGGTCGTCGCGTTCCCGGTACGTGCGATCGGCTGGGTGCTCGGCGAGCTGCCGCGTAGCGTCGTGGGTTGGGACCGGGTCGAGTCGGTCCTGCACACCGATGGGTCGATGCCCTACGGACGGGCCGAGCTCCCGGGCTCGGGAGCGGTCCGGCTGCGGCTCGACGACGTCGTGTACCGCTTCGACGACGCCGACGCCGACGTGCTCGCCGGCGTCGATCTCGACGTCCGACCCGGCAGCGTGACCGCGATCGTCGGCGCGACGGGCGCCGGCAAGAGCACGTTGACGTCCTTGCTGGTGCGGCTCGTCGACCCGCGATCGGGGCGCATCCTGCTCGACGACGTCGCCTTGCCGGACCTGACCCACGAGGCGCTCGCCGACGCGGTCGCCGTGGTGCCGCAGTCGACGTTCCTGTTCGACGACTCGGTTCGTGAGAACGTCACGCTCTCGGCGCCGGACGTCACCGACGACGACGTGTGGGATGCGCTGCGGACCGTTCAGGCCGATGGGTTCGTCGCGGCACTGCCTCACGGGCTCGACACCCCTCTGGGCGAACGCGGCACGACGCTGTCCGGAGGTCAACGGCAGCGGCTGGCACTGGCCAGGGCGTTGGTGCGCCGCCCGCGCCTGCTGGTCCTCGACGACGCCACGAGCGCGGTCGACCCCGAGGTGGAGCAGCGCATCCTGCGCGCACTGGCCGATCGCACCTCTGGCGGTGACGGTCCCACCGTCGTCGTCGTGGCGTACCGCAAGGCCACGATCGCGCTCGCCGACGAGGTCGTGCTGATGACGGACGGACGCATCACCGAGCGCGGCAGCCACGCCGACCTGACCGCTCGATCGGCGGCGTACCGCGACATCGTCGACGCCTACGACCAGGCACGCCAGGAGGTCGACTCATGAGCGCGGCGCCCACGGTCCGGGAGACCGGCATGCAGATCCTGCGGCGCGGCTTCGCGATGGCGCCGGCACTCAAGGACGGGCTGGGATTCACCCTGCTGCTCGCGGTCATCTCCACGATCGGCAGCTCGGTCGTGCCGATCGTCGTGCAGCGGACGATCGACAGCGGGCTCGGCGAGGGCAGGACGACCGAGCTGTCCGACATCGCCCCTGCGCTGATCTTGGCCATCACCTTGATCATCGTCACCGGACTGTGCGCCTACTGGATGCGCGTGCGTCTGTTCATCGCCAGCGAGACCGGCCTCGCAGACCTGCGGGTGGCCGCGTTCCGTCACGTGCACGACCTGTCGACGCTGACCCAGAACACGCAGCGGCGCGGCGTGCTGGTCTCCCGCGTGACCTCCGACGTCGACCAGATCTCGATGTTCTTGCAGTTCGTGGGCATCATGATGGTCATCAGCCTCGGCCAGATCGTCGTGGCGACCGTCGTCATGGCGTTCTACTCCTGGCAGCTGACGATCGTGGTGTGGGTGTGCTTCCTGCCGCTGGTCATCAGCTTGAAGTACTTCGCGAGAAGGCTCAGCGACGCCTACGACCGCGTGCGGCAGACCGTGGGCGAGATGCTGGCGGTCATCGCCGAACCGGTCGTGGGTGCGTCGGTGGTCCGGGCCCATGCGATCGAGGGACGGACCCAGCGGCGCGTCGATGCCGGCATCGACGCCAACCTCGACGCCAACGTCAAGGCCCAGAGCCTGGTGGCCGTCACGTTCGCCTCGGCCGGTGTCGCCGGCGGCCTGGCGAACGCAGGCGTGATCGCGGCAGGAGTCGTGATCGGCGTTGCGGGCGGTCTGTCGATGGGGACCGTGATCGCGTTCGCGTTCCTGGTCAGCCTGATCGTGGGTCCGGTCCAGAACGCCACGCAGGTGCTGACCGAGGCGCAGAACGCGATCGCCTCGTGGCGCCGGGTCATCGAGCTGATCGACACCCCGGCCGACGTCGTCGACCCAGGACCCGCCGGTGTCCCGCTGCCGACCGGGGGCCTGGGCGCGGCGTTCGAGCACGTGTCGTTCGCCTACCCCGGTGGCCCGACCGTGCTGGCCGACGTGGACGTCACGATCGACCCTCGCCAGCGTGTGGCGGTCGTGGGGGAGACCGGCTCGGGCAAGTCGACGTTCGCCAAGCTGTTGACTCGCCTGATGGATCCGGCCGAGGGCGTGGTACGGCTGGGCGGAGTCGACATCTCCCGCGTGGCGTTCGACGACCTGCGTCGACACGTCCTGATGGTGCCCCAGGAGGGGTTCCTGTTCGATGCGACCCTCCGGGACAACTTGGCCTACGGGCGTCGCGGGGCCACCGACGACGACTTGTTGCGTGCGATCGACGACGTGTCGTTGACGGACTGGTTCGCCACCTTGCCCCGCGGTCTGGACACGCGCGTGGGGCAACGTGGGGAGTCGCTGTCGGCCGGCGAGCGGCAGCTCGTGGCATTGGTGCGGTCGGCGTTGGCCGATCCGGAGCTCCTGGTGCTCGACGAGGCGACCAGCGCCGTCGATCCGCAGACCGAGATGCGGGCCACGCGAGCACTGGAGCGCCTGCTGCAGGGGCGTACCAGCGTGACGATCGCGCACCGGCTCAGCACCGCCGAAAACGCCGATCGCGTCCTGGTCTTCGACGCCGGTCGGCTCGTCGAGGACGGCACCCACGCAGAGCTGGTCGCAGCAGACGGCGTGTACTCCCGGCTGCACGCGAGCTGGGTCGCCCAGGCATCGCTCGGTCTGGATCCGCACTGATGTCTCGACTCGATATAGTGTCGCGGTGAGCGATCCCGATGGACTGGAACGGCTGTGGACCCCGCATCGAATCGTCTACATCAAGGGGGAGGGCAAGCCGGCGACCGCCGAGGTGGCCGACTGTCCGTTCTGCGAGATCCCGAGTCGTGGCGACGACGCCGACGCGCTGATCGTGCGGCGTGGGCGGCTGGCCTACGCGGTGCTGAACCTCTACCCGTACAACGCCGGGCATTTGCTGGTCTGTCCTTATCGGCACGTCGCGGACTACACGGACCTGACGGCTCAGGAGACGGCAGAGGTCGCCGAGCTGACTCAGCAGGCCATGCGGACCATCCGGGCGGTCAGCTCACCCCACGGCTTCAACCTGGGGATGAACCAGGGCTCGGTCGCCGGTGCTGGGATCGCGGCGCACCTGCACCAGCACGTCGTCCCCCGGTGGGGCGGCGACGCCAACTTCATGCCGGTCGTGGGACGGACGAAAGTCCTGCCCCAGCTCTTGGCCGACACCCAACAGATGATCGCCCTGGCGTGGAACGACATCGCCGGGCCGAGCGGAGGGGAGTGAAGCGTGCTCGAACGCTTCCGTCAGTTCTGGACCAACGTGTGGGCGCCGTTGGCGAACCTGTTGCTGAGACTGGGGGTCAAGCCCGATCACGTGACGATCGTGGGCACCCTCGGTGTGTGCTTCGGCGCGTTGTTCTTCTTCCCGCGAGGCGAGCTGCTGATCGGCGTGCTGTTCATCACGGCCTTCGTCTTCAGCGACATCATGGACGGCTACATGGCCCGTCAGTCGGGACAGTCCTCCAAGTGGGGCGCGTTCTTGGACTCGACGCTGGACCGGTTCGGTGACGCCGCGATCTTCGGTGGCTTGGCGATCTACTACACGACCGTCCATGCCGAGGTCGACCTCGGTGACGCCAGGATGTACTTCTACCTGAGTCTGGCGTGCCTGATCCTCGGTTCGATCACGTCGTACGCCCGCGCTCGTGCAGAGGCGCTGGGGATGCAGGCCAAGGGCGGCATCGCCGAGCGGTCCGACCGGCTGGTCTCGATCCTGGTGATGACGGGCTTCAACGGGCTGTTCGACGCCGCGTTCCTCACCGAGATCACGCTGTGGGCGCTGGCCGTCGCCAGTGCGATCACGGTCGTGCAGCGGATGCTGATCGTGCACAAGCAGGCGGTGGCCGACCCTTCGATGTGAACGGGACGAACTGGGATCTGACCAGGAAAAACGATGTGACACGCCTAATGTCACATCATCATTGACACATACCGTCGGTACGGCGCATGCTGGGGGTATGACCCAGATCATCGACCATGCCACCGCAGACGACGCCGATCTGCCCCAGATCGATGCGTCGCTGAGCCAGGAGGAGTACTTCGACACCCTCCGCGCGTTGTCGAAGGCCTCGGCCGAGCACTACTTCAATGCCTTCGTCGACATCGACTGGTCGCACCCGGACTTCGAGGTCAGGGACGACGACGAGCGATGGGTGCTGCCGCAGATCGACACGATCGGTGGTTCGCAGTGGTACCGCAGCCAGCCGCTGGACAAGCAGATCAAGATCGGCCAGTGGCGTCAGGCCAACATCATGAAGGTCGGCGTGCAGTTCGAGAACCTGCTGATCCGCGGCATCATGATGTACACCTTCAAGACGCCCAACCAGAACCCCGAGTTCCGGTACCTGATGCACGAGGCCACCGAGGAGTGCCACCACAACCAGATGTTCCAAGAAGGCGTGAACCGCATCGGTTACGAGGTGCCGGGCATGCCGTGGATCCTGCGGAAGCTCGGCACGACGATCGCCTCCAGTGCGAGCTGGGGACCGATGGCGTTCTTCATCGCCGTGCTGGCCGGTGAGGAGCCGATCGATCACACGCAGAAGTCGATCCTGCGCGCCGGGGACGAGATGCACCCGATGATCCAGCGGATCATGCAGATCCACGTTGCGGAGGAGGCGCGTCACATCTCGTTCGCGCACGCCTACATCACCCGCCACGCCCAGAACCTGTCGTGGGCCGAGCGGCAGTGGATCGCGCTGCTGTTCCCGATCATCATGCGCATCGCCGGCGACGCGATCCTGGTGCCGCCCAAGCAGATGCGAGAGGAGTTCGGCATTCCCAAGTCAGTCATGAAGGAGCTGTACTGGGACTCGCCGGAGGCCCGTGCACGCCTGTCGGAGGTGTTCGCCGACGTGCGCATGCTGGCCGAGGAGGCCGGGCTGATGACCAAGGTGTCGCGTCGGGTGTGGAAGCTGCTGAAGATCGACGGCCGGCCGAACCGGTACCGCAGCGAACCGGCCACGGTGTTCACGCAGACCGGCGCGGCGGCCTGAGGTCGTCCCATGCCCCACGTCGTCACGCAGCCGTGCTGCGCGGATGCTTCGTGCGTCTTCGCCTGCCCGGTCAACGCGATCCATCCCACGCCGGACGAACCGGACTTCGCCACCGCTGACATGGTCTACATCGACCCGCAGTCGTGCGTCGACTGCGGCGCCTGTGTCGGCGCGTGTCCCGTGGGTGCGATCAAGCCCGACACCAAGCTTGCCGAGCACGAGCTGCCGTTCATCGAGCTGAACCGGCTGTTCCACCAGGACCGCCCGACACCACCCGTCCAGGCGCCCGTCACGCCGATCGTGGGCCGCCGGGACGATGCTCCGCTTGGCGTGGCGATCGTCGGATCGGGCCCCGCCGGCATGTATGCCGCCGACGAGGTGCTCCGCCGACCCGGTACGGAAGTGACCGTGATCGACCGGCTTCCGACGCCGTACGGACTCGTCCGGGCCGGGGTGGCGCCGGACCATCCGGAGACCCGCACGGTCGATCGGCTGTTCCGGATGATCGAGGACCAGAGCGGCTTTTCCTACGCCTTGGACGTCGAGGTGGGTCAGGACGTCACGCACGCCCAGCTCGTGGCCGGATTCGACGCCGTGATCTACGCCACCGGCGCATCGGACGACCGCTCGTTGGGCATCGACGGCGAGGACCTGCCCGGGAGCGGGACCGCGACCGACTTCGTCGCCTGGTACAACGGGCACCCCGACCACGTGGACGATCGGTTCGACCTGTCCCACGAACGGGTCGTCATCGTCGGCAACGGCAACGTCGCGATCGACGTCGCCCGCATCCTGGCGACGGACCCGGAGCAGCTGGCACGCACCGACATCGCCGACCACGCCCTCGAAGCCCTGCGTCGCAGCGCGGTCCGCGAGGTCGTGATCCTGGCGCGTCGGGGGCCGGCCCAATCGGCATTCACGCTGCCCGAGATCACCGGACTGGTCCAGCGGGACGACATCGAGGTCGTCGTGGAGGGCGATCTGTCGGTGCCGACCGGCTCGGTCATGGACGATCAGAAGCTGCAGATCCTGCGCACTGCGCCCGCGCGGCCGGGACGGCGCCGGATCGTGCTGCGCTACCAGTGCGCTCCCGTGGCGCTGCTCGGCGACACGTCGGTGACCGGCGTCCGCGTCGCCGCGACACGGCTGGAGACCTACGACGGCATCGTCCGCGCCGTCCTGACCGACGACCACGAGGACCTGGAGGCGGGCCTGGTGCTGCGGTCGGTCGGGTACCGGGGCAGGGCGCTGCCCGACCTGCCGTTCGACGACGCACGAGGTGTCGTGCCCAACGTGCGCGGTCGGGTGGAAGGGGAGCCGGGTGTCTACGTCGTCGGCTGGATCAAGCGTGGGCCGACGGGATTCATCGGGACCAACAAGACGTGCGCGACCGAGTCGGTGAACCGGCTGTTCGAGGACCTCAACGCCGGAAGCGTGGCGCGGGGGACGGGCCTCGGCCTGCCCGAGGAGGTTCGCCGGTCCGCTCTGGGCGTCGAGCAGTGGCGCCAGGTGGACCGCTGGGAGCGTCGCCAGGGCCTGTCTCAGGGCCGTCCTCGCGTGCGGATGACCAACGTCGACGACGTGCGCCGTCTGGCAGCCGTCTCACCTGTCGTCCCGCGGAGGAGTCGGCTGCGACGACGGGTAATCTTGGGGGCATGAGCGAGACCTCCTCCGAGCAGACCCCCACCACCGGCGCCGTTCGCGCTGCGAACGAAGTCGGTACCGCGCGCGTCAAGCGCGGGATGGCCGAGATGCTCAAGGGCGGCGTCATCATGGACGTCGTCGATGCCGAGCAGGCCAAGATCGCCGAGGACGCCGGAGCGGTCGCCGTCATGGCGCTAGAGCGGGTTCCTGCCGACATCCGCGCCCAGGGCGGTGTCGCCCGCGCCAGCGACCCGGACCTGATCGACGGCATCATCGAGGCCGTCTCGATCCCCGTCATGGCCAAGGCCCGCATCGGGCACTTCGCGGAGGCGCAGATCCTGCAGAGCCTGGGCGTGGACTACGTCGACGAGTCCGAGGTGCTGACCCCCGCCGACTACGCCAACCACATCGACAAGTGGGCCTTCAACGTGCCGTTCGTCTGCGGCGCCACCAACCTGGGCGAAGCGCTGCGCCGGATCACCGAGGGTGCGGCGTTCATCCGGTCCAAGGGCGAGGCCGGCACGGGCGACGTCTCCAACGCTGTGACGCACATCCGCAAGATCACCGGCGAGATCCGCCGCCTGCAGACGCTGCGTGACGACGAGTTGTACGTTGCCGCCAAGGAACTCCAGGCGCCGTTCGAGTTGGTCAAGGAAGTCGCCGAACTCGGCAAGCTTCCGGTCACCCTGTTCACCGCTGGCGGGATCGCCACCCCGGCCGACGCTGCTCTCGTGATGCAGCTCGGCTCGGAGGGTGTGTTCGTCGGTTCGGGCATCTTCAAGTCCGGCAACCCTGCGCAGCGCGCTGAGGCCATCGTCAAGGCGACGACGTTCTACGACGATCCCGACGTCGTCGCCAAGGTCTCGCGCGGCCTGGGTGACGCCATGGTGGGCATCAACGTCGACGACCTCCCCGAGCACCACAAGCTCGAGACCCGAGGTTGGTGACGCCCCTCGTCGGGTGATCGAGGTTCGAGCCCGTCGAGCCTCGAGATACGCGTGACTTCACGCTGGTGCGGATGGCCTCTGCGATCCGCTGACCGGCTGTTCTGCGCTCGCAATCGAGCCGCTCCCGATAAAAGTTGAGAATTTCCTCAACTTCGGCGTCACACTTGAGGTGGGAGTACGTCTCACAGGTGTCGAGGGGGGATCGACACCCATCACACCTCAAGGGAGTAATCATGAAGAAGTCCACCAAGGGCGCACTGGCCGCAGCAGGCGCAGGAGTCCTGCTGCTCGGTGGCGCCGGAACTCTGGCCTACTGGACCGACGACGCCACGATCAGCGGCACCACGATCACCAGCGGTCATCTGACCGTCGACGCCAGTGACTGCGATGCCACCAACGCCGTCTGGACGCTCGAAGGCGACGCGTTCGATCCGGCGACCGACGCCTTGATCCCAGGCGACACGTTGACCATGAACTGTGACGTCGACGTCGATGTCGAAGGCACCCACTTCGCCACGGTCGACATCGCGGCGACCACACCTTCAGGAGCGTTGGCCGCGCCCTGGGACGAGCTCACGGTGGGTGCCACGGTCGACGGCTCGGCCACCGGTGGCACCGACCGCGCCGTGAACCAAGGGTCGAACACGATCCCGGTCGTGATCACGGTCGCGTGGCCGTACGGAGTCGAGGACAACGACCTGAACGGTGATCTGTCGACCGCGCTCGACGACATCGAGATCACCGTCACGCAGAACCACGGCTGACGGGTCCGTCTCCTCGGGGTGTCGGAGGGGTGGGAGCCGTAGGACTTCGGTTCCCACCCCCGCCCGATCAACAGGACTGAGCACCATGAGCAGCGTCATCGCACGAGTCGGCCAGGCGATCGCCTGGTTCGTCATCCTGCTGGTGCTGACCGTGCTCGTCGTCGCTGTACTGATACCTCGAATCGCCGGTGCGACACCGTACGCGGTCCTCACCGGTTCGATGCGGCCGAGCTATCCGCCCGGGACATTGATCGTCGCGAAGCCGATCGACCCCGAGCAGATCCGGATCGGTGACGTCGTCACGATTCAGCTCGAGTCGGGGAAGGCCCGATACGTGACGCATCGGGTCACCAGCGTGTCGACGAACCGGCGAGGCGAGCTGTCCTTCACCACCCGAGGTGACGCCAACGACACGCCGGACGCCGACCGTCGACGTCCCGAGCAGGTCAGGGGAAAGCTCTGGTACTCGGTTCCGCATCTCGGTCGGATCAACGGCCTGTTGACAGGTCAGCAGCGTCAATGGGCCGTGTACGGCGTCGCCGGGGGATTGCTGCTGTACGCCGGCTACATGTTCACCAGCTCGATCCGCGATCGGCGATCGCGACCGAGCGCTGACGACGACAGACACGAGGAGGTCAGTACATGAGAGTCATCTGCTGCCTGTTCGTGCTCACCTTCGCCGTCGTCACGCCCGCGTACGCCGCGGATGACGTGGGGTTGAGCGTCGACGGCTCACGGTGGGCGAGCTCGCTCCACACACCGCTGTTCGACCAGCACTTCCGGTGGATACCGGGTGACGACGAGACCGCGTCGTTCTACGTGCGGAACCAGGGGCCGAGCCGCGCCCTGCTGACGATCGCCGTCCGCAGCGCCGACACCGACGAGCTGCTCGCGAACGACGACATCGCCCTGCGGGCCCGCGTCGCGCCCGGCGCCTGGGTCGACCTGGACAACGGGGTCCCGAGCGCGTCATTGACCGAACAGAGCATCGCGCGCGGCGGCGTCGTGCGAGTCGACGTCAACGCCGTGTTCGATCCGGCCTCCACCAATCGTTCCCAGACCAAGCAGATGACACTGGCACTCGACGTCACGATGACCGATTCCCGCCAGGCCGCCGCCGGGCAGGATCTGCCGGGCACGGGCTCAGGGCTCGGCTCGTGGTTCCCGACCGCCGCTGTGGTGCTGCTCGTCCTCGGCGCCGGCCTGGTGCGACGCCAGAAGGCGGTGGACCATGGGTAGCCATCGCCGCGGGACTCAGCTGCCCGACCGTGGTCGACGTCGCGCCGAGCGCCGTTGGTTCGGTCGGGGCAGGACCCGCGCGCTGCTGTCCTTGGGCACGGTCCTGGCCCTGGCGGTGACCGGCACCGCTGCGTACTGGACCGACACGGCAACGGTGACCGGGGGCACGATCACCTCGGGAACGATGGACCTGCAGGTCTCGAACAACGGCTCGTCATGGGGTGCCGTCGGGTCAGGTGTCGGGCACTCCGCCACCCACCTGACGGTGGCCGACCTGACCCCCAGCGAGTCCTACGCCTTCCCGCTGCACGTCCGAAACGTCGGTGACGCCGATTTCACCTACACCGTCACCGTGACGCAAGGAACGACGCCGACCTGGGGCTTCGTCGGTCAACCGATCACGGTGCAGGTCTATCGCGGGGGCACGCCGAGCACGGACACGACGTACCCGATCCAGCAGGAGTGCAGCGGCGGTACGTCCCTCGGCGCAGCACAGACCGTGACCACGGGAGCGAGCTCGGTCGTGCCGTCGCCTGAGCGGCTCAACGCAGGCGATGCCGCCCAGACGCTGTGCGTCAAGGTCTCGATGCTGAGCAGCGCCACGAACAGCAATCAGGGCAAGTCGGGGCAGCTGCGCTTCGACATCACCGCGACGCAGGTGACGTCATGAGTCGCCTACGCACCTTCACGCTGACCGCCGGCGCGGTCGTCGGAACCGTCTGCCTGGTGCTGGCGCTGGCGAGCGTGCTGTTCGACATTCGATTCCTGGTGTTTCGCTCGGGTTCGATGGGCCCGGAGATTCCTGCCGGTTCTGTGGCACTGGCGCGGCCGGTACCGGCCGCGGAGCTGGCCAACGGCGACGTGGTCAGCGTGATCGCCTCCAACGGGGTCAGGGTGACGCACCGGATCGTCTCGATCACCGGTGACGGACCCGAGCGCGTCCTGACCCTTCGCGGCGACGCGAACACCACGCCCGATGCTGAGACGTACACGGTCGCCGAGGCCGACCGGGTGTTCTGGTCGGTGCCGGGGGTCGGTTACGTCGTGGCCTGGTTCGGCAGCCCGATCGGACTGTTCGTGCTCGGCGGATCGGCCGTGGGAATCGTGGTGCTCGGGTTCGGTCGGCGTCGCCGTCGACCGGCGGGGGGCAAGCACCGCAGGCGCGCGGCCCTCATCGCGCCCATCAGCGCTGCCTTGCTCGTCGTTCCGATGACGTCGCTGACCTCGGCGGCGTTCACCGACAGTGCTGCCGTGACCAGTGGGACGATCTCGGCCCACTCGGTCGTCTCCCAAGCCAAACCCGCCTGTACCAACGAAGGGGGACTGCTGGGGCTCCTGGGCTTCGCGCGCCTGACGTGGAGCCATGTCGACACCCGCTACGAGTACGCGTGGTCGGCCGTCCGGGTGTCGAACGGGGCGCAGCTCCAATCGGGAGTCATCACCCCGTCCGGCGGCGCGGGCTCAGATGTCACGCTCGACATCTCGACGTCACTGCTCAATCTCGGCGTGGGTGGGCAGAACGTCGACGTCATCGTCCGCTCGCGCCTGACTCAATCACCGACCTGGGTCGCGCCGACGGTGACCACGTCGCGCGTCCACACGATATCGCTGCTGGTAGGACTTTCCGTCAGGTGCGAGTCGGCCTGAGGCCGCCGAACGGCATCAAACTGCGTCGGACGAGTTGTTCATCCGTGGCCCCCTTGTGGTCTACCATGGTGACAGCAGCCGGTTACAGGTATGGGAGTGCCTTCGTGGGCCGGCTGAAGAGGGAGTGAAACCAGAGACTGCGCGTGGTTTTCACGTCCCCGCATGCCCGATCGGGAGGGATCCTGTGAGGGAGCGGCGGCGGTGGCATTGCGTCCACCGCCGCCGTCATGCGTGCCGACCGCGTGGGCCGGTGGGACTGCCGTCGCCGCTGGTCAGTA
>DATMSF010000282.1:0-5667 GCA_035565535.1 Aeromicrobium sp. | reverse complement strand
GAGCAGGTCAAGAAGTACGGCGACGCCACCTCGAAGGTCACGACGTACTACGCCGACCACTGCGTCTGATCAGTCGATCCGGCCCGGCGGCTCCTTGATTCCCCGATGTGAGGCGGAAGCGCGAGGTCGTGGTGCCGCCCTGGTTGGGCTACTACGAGCTGCTGTCGGCCCTGCTGCGCTACCGGGTCGGGCGCATGTTGATGGGTGTCGCGGACTCCCAGGTCGCGACACTCGGCGTCGACCAGCGGCAGACGTACCGGGTGCGGCTCGATGCGCACATCTTGCAGACCCGCGATCGCGCTTGAACCGCCCGACGGCGCGTGGCTCAGCCGACGACGGTCAGGATCTGCGCGGCGAGCTCCGGTCGGCACACCAGCAGGTCGGGCAGGTACACGTCTCGCTGGTTGTACAGCAGCGGCGATCCGTCGGCGCGCGACGTGTGCAGACCCGCCGCTCGCGCGACAGCCACGGGCGCGGCCGAGTCCCACTCGTACTGGCCGCCGGTGTGCAGGTAGGCGTCGGCCTCGCCGCGGATGACCGCGGCGACCTTGACGCCGGCCGACCCCATCGGCACCAGCTCGGCCCCGATCGCCTCGGCGAGCGCCAGCACCTCCTCGGACGCGCGACTGCGGCTGACGGCCAAACGGAGGGGAGCGCTCTCGTCTCGGCCCGGCACGACGGGAGGCTGTGCCGTCGACAGGGTCTGTCCCAGCGCGGGCTGGGCGACGGCGCCGGCCATCAGGTCGCCGTGCTGCCACAGCGCCACGTGCACGGCCCAGTCGTGGCGGGGACGCTCGGCGAACTCGCGGGTGCCGTCGAGCGGGTCGATAATCCAGACCCGGTCGGCGTCGAGCCGGCGCGCGTCGTCGGGGGCTTCCTCGCTCAGTACCGCATCGTCGGGACGATGCTCGGCGAGCAGCGCGGCGACGACCCGCTGCGCCTCGGCGTCGCCGGCGTCCTTGAGGTCCTTGCCGGCCAGTCCGCCCTCACGCGCCCTCAGCAGAGTGGCGCCGACCTGGTCGGCCAGCCAGCCACTGAACGCGTGGTCGTCGGCGGGCGCGGTCACGGTCAACCGTTGATCATGCCGGCACCGACAGTGACACCGGTGGCCTCGTCGATCAGGATGAACGATCCTGTGGCGCGGTTCTTCGCGTAGGGGTCGGCCAGCAGCGGCGCGGTGGTGCGCAGCTGCACGCGGCCGATCTCGTTGAGGCCCAGCTCGGCGGTCTCCTGGTCGCGGTGCAGCGTGTTGACGTCGAGCCGGTACTGCACGTCCTTGACGATGGTGCGTGCCGTGCGGGTGGTGTGCTTGATGGCCAGCTTCGCACCCTTGCGCAGCGGGGTGGGCGTCATCCAGCACACCATCGCGTCGATGTCCTGCTGGGGCTCAGGGGCGTTCTTCGGCCGGGCGATCATGTCGCCGCGCGAGATGTCGATGTCGTCCTCGAGCGTGACCGTGACCGACATCGGGGGGAACGCCTCGTCGATCTGCTGGTCGAACAGCTCGATCGACTTGATCGTGCTGGTCAGGCCGCTGGGCAGCGCGACGATCTCGTCACCGGGGCGCAGCACGCCGCTGGCCACCTGGCCGGCGTAGCCGCGGTAGTCGTGGAAGTCGTCGGACTTCGGCCGGATCACGTACTGCACCGGCAAGCGGGTGTCGACCAGGTCGCGGTCGGACGCCACGTGCACGTGCTCCAGGTGGTGCATCAGCGACGGCCCCTCGAACCACGGCATGTTCTGCGACCGCTGCACGACGTTGTCGCCCTGCAGGGCCGAGATCGGGATGACGGTCAGGTCGGGCACGTTCAGCTTGGTGGCGAACGACGTGAACTCGTCGTAGATCGCCCGGAAGGTGGCCTCGTCGTAGTCGACGAGGTCCATCTTGTTGACGGCCAGCACCAGGTGCGGCACCCGCAACAGGCTCAACAGCACGGCGTGCCGGCGCGACTGCTCGGACAGGCCGTGGCGCGCGTCAACGAGCACCAGGCCGAGGTGGGCGGTGGAGGCTCCGGTGACCATGTTCCGCGTGTACTGCACGTGGCCGGGGGTGTCGGCGATGATGAACTTGCGCTTGGGGGTCGCGAAGTACCGGTATGCGACGTCGATCGTGATGCCCTGCTCGCGCTCGGACCTCAGCCCGTCGGTCAGCAGGGCCAGATCGGTGTAGTCGTAGCCCTTGTTGGCGCTGGTGGCCTCGACGGCCTCGAGCTGGTCCTCGAAGATCGCCTTGGAGTCCAGCAACAGGCGCCCGATGAGAGTCGACTTGCCGTCGTCGACTGAGCCGGCCGTGGCGAACCGCAGCAGATCCATCGGTGGTGTGGTCTGCGTCATCAGAAGTAGCCCTCCCGCTTGCGGTCTTCCATCGCGGCTTCGGAGAACCGGTCGTCCCCGCGGGTGGCCCCGCGCTCGGTGATGCGCGCGACGGCGATCTCGTCGATGATCTCGGCCGTGCTCGTCGCGCCGCTCTCGATGCAACCGGTCAGGGTCAGGTCGCCGACGGTGCGGAACCGGACGGTGCGCTCGCTGGCCACCTCGCCGTCGCGGCACGGGTTGAACTCGCTCTCGGTCAGCAGCATGCCGTCGCGCTCGAACACGCGGCGCTGGTGCGAGAAGTAGATCGACGGGATCTCGATGCCTTCGCGGTCGATGTAGTGCCAGATGTCCAGCTCGGTCCAGTTCGAGATCGGGAAGATGCGCATGTGCTCACCCTCGTGCAGCCGCCCGTTGTAGAGGCTCCACAGCTCGGGCCGCTGGTTCTTGGGGTCCCACTGACCGAACTCATCGCGGTGGGAGTACACGCGTTCCTTGGCCCGCGCCTTCTCCTCGTCGCGACGGCCGCCGCCGAAGGCGGCGGTGAACCCGTTCTCCTCGATGGCGTGCAGCAGGGTGCCGATCTGCAGACGGTTGCGCGAGGTCTTGCCGTCGTCGACCACGACACCGTCGGCGATGGCCTGCTCGACCGACGCGATGATCAGCCGCACGTCCAACCGGTTGACCCAGTTGTCGCGCGTGGCGACGACCTCGGGGAAGTCGTAGCCGGTGTCGACCTGCATGACGGGAAACGGGATCTTGGCGGGGAAGAACGCCTTCTCGGCCAACCGCAGCATGACGATCGAGTCCTTGCCGCCGGAGAACAGCAGCACGGGCTTCTCGAACTCGGCCGCGACCTCACGGAAGATGTGGATCGACTCGGCCTCCAGCTCGTCGAGCTGGCTGAGTCGGTAGTCTGCGTGGATGGTCATGGCTCCTCGTATCCGCGGCATCAACGGACACACAGTAGGGGAGAATTTCGAGGCCGCTTCCCAGTGATCTCATGGTGAGATACTGATATCTATAACACGTTCTAGTTTCCTCCTGCACAATGTTCTCATGACGGTGTCCCTGCCCCAGTTCGCTCCGTCGTCGCGCGAGCTGGACGACGTCGAGTTGCTGTGCATGGGCGTGCTGGCTCCGCTCGACCGTTTCGACGAGGGATCCGACGTGACGCTGCACGTCCCTGCGGACGTCGCGAAGCTGGGTGCCGAGCGCGGCGGCATCGAGCTGACCGACCCCGAGGGCGTGCCGCTGGCGATCGTCGACGTCGAACGCACGTACCCGCACGACGGCGAAGCAGTGGGCGTGGTCGGTCGGGTCGTGGCACTTCCGGGCACCGTGAACCGTCCGTTCAGTCGGCTCTACGGGCCGCCGTCGGTGTCGCGCACCGAGCTGCCCGCCGACACCGTGACGCTGGTGTTGGAGGCCCCTCCGACGATCGCCGACCTGAAGGAGCTGGAGGCCCGGCTCGGCGGCGGCGCGCCCCTGTTCCTGGTGCTGGCCGGTCACGGGCGCAACACCGAGATGACGACACCGGGCCTGCTGCGCACCGTGATCGCTGCCGCCGCCCGCTACGGCGACGCCCGAGTTGTGGTGGTTCCCGCGGCCCGCCGTGACGACGTGCGCCGCGACCGGCTGTTCCGTGACTCCGTCGCCGAGGCCTACGCCCCGGGACCGGAGATCATCTTCGGCAAGCGCACCGGCGACCTGGACCCGGAGATCGCGGCGGTGCTGGAGTCGGACCGCCCGCGGGGTCGCGACCAGGGCGTCGTGGTGTTGTTCACGGGCTTGTCGGGCAGCGGCAAGTCGACGATCGCGCAGGCAGTGCACAACCGGCTGGTCGAGAAGGCCGCCCGCACGGTGTCGTTCCTCGACGGCGACCGCGTGCGGCGCAACCTCTCGCAGGGACTGACGTTCTCCCGTGAGGATCGCGAGACCAACATCAAGCGCATCGGTTGGGTCGCGGCGGAGGCCGCCCGGCACGGCGGGCTGGCCATCTGCAGCCCGATCGCCCCCTTCGACGCGACCCGCAAGTTCGTGCGTGAGCAGGCCACCGGCGTGGGCGCCCACTTCGTGCTGATCTACGTGGCCACGCCGCTGGAGGAGTGCGAGCGCCGCGACCGCAAGGGCCTCTACGCCCGTGCCCGCCGCGGCGAGATCCCCGACTTCACCGGCATCTCGTCGCCCTACGAACCACCCGCGGACGCCGACCTGGTCATCGACACCACCGGCCGCACCCTCGAGGACGAGCTCGACGAGGTCCTCTCCCACCTGATCTCCCGCAACCTCCTCGACCCCTCCGTCCTCACCTAACCCACCCCCGGTCGCCACCATGTGGTCGCCAGGGGCGGATTCGCGCCCCCACCGCCTGGTCGCCAGGGCGAAGCCCGTGAGCGCAGCGAGGCGACAAACCCACCGGCACCCCGGTCGCCAGCCCGAGGAACGAGGGCGTGTAGGCGCCGGTGAGAACACAGGCTCGCCCCATCCCGTCGCCAGGTCGCACCCCGCCGCCACCACTTGGTCGCCAGGTCGCGCCCCGCCCCCACCACTTGGTCGCCAGGGCGAAGCCCGTGAGCGCAGCGAGGCGACTAACCCACCCCGGGGTCGCAAGGGCGCAGCCCACCCCCGGTCGCCAGGGGCGGATTCGCGCCCCCCACCTGGTCGCCAGGGCGAAGCCCGTGAGCGAAGCGAGGCGACATCAACCCGGGATCGCCAAGGCGCACCCGACGAGACTGTCAGCCGAGGAAACGACGCACCGGCATTTCGTTCTCCCAGGTCCAGCCCCTGCCGAGCCGCCTTCCGGTCAGCTCGGTCCAGGGCAGCCGGACGTACGACACTCGTGGTTCGTCGTCGGCCCACGGCTTGGGATCCCAGAAGTCACTTTGATCGGCCAACTCGCTGACGTCCTCGACCAGCTCGCCGGTCCCGACGGCCAGCACGCTCCACCCCTTGTGGTCGGCGTAGTCGAAGTGATCGATCTGGAAAGCCAGCGCCGCACCTGCCGCATGGCGGCCCAGCTCGCTGTCGGGTCGGGTGCGAACAACGACGGCATCACCGATCACGACGTAGTTGACCGGAATGATCTTCAAACCGTCGCCGACGGCGAACCCCACGCGACCGACGATCGACTTGCGCAGCAGGTCCAGGCACTTGTCGTACGGCAGCGTCTCGGGCTCGGTCATGACGTCATTGTGCTCGATTCTGGGCCGCTCCGACTGGTGATCTCAGACGATTTCTGAGGCGAGAACCATGTGCGTCCCGCACCTCACGCAGCAACGACCACATGTTGAGACTGCTGTCGGGGCGCGCTCGGCGCGAATACAGTCACGCCCATGATTGAACAGGCTGACG
>DATMSF010000281.1:0-2577 GCA_035565535.1 Aeromicrobium sp. | reverse complement strand
TCGACCGTGAGGATCGTGGCGGCCAGCAGGGCGATGGCACCGGTGATGGTCATCCCCAGTCGGGGTGGGTCCAGCTGCTGCGGGTGGGCATCCGACGTCGGGGCGGCAAGGTCTTCGGTCACGTCCTGATGGTAGCCACCGTGTCGTGACCCACATGCGTTGACGGCAGCACCGGCCGTGTGACACGCTCGCATACCGAGAGTATGCGAACCGAGGAGTCCTCCATGAGCGTGACCACCGAGCACGTCGACGTCCTGATCGTCGGAGCCGGTCTGTCCGGTGTCGGCGCGGCTTGGAGGCTGCAGGAACAGCATCCGGGCAAGACGTACACGATCCTCGAGGCGCGTGACGCCATCGGCGGCACCTGGGACCTGTTCCGGTACCCGGGCATCCGCTCGGACTCGGACATGTACACGCTGAGCTTCCCGTTCCGCCCCTGGACCAACCGTCAGGCGATCGCGGACGGTGCGCACATTCGTCAGTACATCCGCGACACGGCGAGCGAGGCCGGGATCGACGAGCACATCCGGTTCGGTCACCGCGTCCGCTCGGCCGCGTGGTCCAGCGATGACGCGCGCTGGACCGTGACCGCGCAGGTGGGCAAGAAGTCCGTGACGCTGACGGCGTCGTTCCTGTACCTGTGCAGCGGCTACTACAGCTACGACAGCGGATTCCAACCCGACTTCCCCGGACTTGAATCGTTCGAGGGACAGCTGGTCCACCCGCAGTTCTGGCCCGAGGACCTGGACTACGCCGGCAAGAAGGTCGTCGTCATCGGCAGTGGCGCCACCGCAGTGACCCTGATTCCCTCGATGGCCGACGACGCCGGTCACGTCACGATGCTGCAGCGCTCGCCCACCTACATCACCTCGCTGCCCGGCGAGGACAAGCTGGCGCAGCTGACGCTCAAGACGCTGCCCGACGGTGTCGGCCACACCGTGAACCGGGCTCGGATGGCGGCGACGGCGATCGGGTTCTACCAGTTCTGTCGTCGGTTTCCCAAGGCCGCGCGTGCCATCTTGCTCAAGAGGGCCAAGGCGGCGCTGCCCGAGGGGTACGACATGTCGCACTTCACGCCGTCGTACAACCCGTGGGACCAACGGCTGTGCATCGTGCCGAACGGCGACCTGTTCAAGGCCATTCGGCGCGGCAAGGCGTCGGTGGTCACCGACACGATCAAGTCGTTCGACGCGACCGGCATCCGGCTCGATTCCGGTGAGCACCTCGAGGCCGACATCGTCGTGAGTGCCACCGGCCTCAACGTCGTCACGTTCGGCACGATCGAGCTGTCGGTCGACGGCGAGAAGGTCGACACCTCGCAGGTCTACGCCTACAAGGGCGTCATGTTCAGCGGACTGCCCAATCTGGCCTGGTGCGTCGGCTACACCAATGCGTCGTGGTCGCTGCGCGCCGACCTGTCGCACCAGTACGTCATGCAGTTCCTCAAGCACCTCGACGACAACGGCTATGCCTACGGCATGCCCGACCCGGCCGGCGCATCGGGCGAGCGGCCGTTGCTGGACCTGACGTCGGGCTACGTGCAGCGCGCCTTGGCCGTGCTGCCCAAGCAGGGCGACCAGCGGCCGTGGACCGTGCGCCAGAACTGGATGCTCGACTCGTGGGACATGCGCAACACCGACGTCACCGAGGCGATGGTGTTCCGGACGGCCCAGAAGGCCTCGGTCGGCGCCGCCTGAGTCGAATCGGGCAGCCGGCAACACGCGGACCTTCCGTTCAGCATCGCGGTGCGTGCGGCATGCTGGACGTCATGACGTTGCGTGCGATGGCGGTCGCCACGGCTGCCGTGCTGGTGCTCACCGCGTGTTCCGGTGGGGGATCGACCGACGAACCCGACCCCGGACCGTCCGAGCGCGACGCCGCGGAGGTCGTCCGGTACTCCCCGTTGACCGGCCTGGTCATGAAGGAGACGCCGAACAACCCGGTGTTCGTCGTCAAGATCGAGAACACCGCCAACGGTGCTCCGCAGACCGGTCTGGACGAAGCCGATCTGGTGGTCGAGGAGCTGGTCGAAGGCGGTCTGACCCGACTCGCGGCGATGTACTACTCGAATGTTCCCGAGCGGGTCGGTCACGTCCGGTCACTGCGGATCACCGACATCGGGATCGCGATGCCCGTCAACGGCGCCATCGTCGCGACCGGCGGCGCGAACCAGGCCGTCAACCGAGTGGCGAACGCCGGTGTCCCGGTTTTCTCCGAAGACGGTGGATCGGCCGGTTTCAGCTCCGACCCGGCCAAGTACCGGCCGTACAACCGGTGGGTGAACCTGCAGACCATCGCCGCGGACGCCGAGGTCACGGCGCCGACCGCACCATTTCTGCCGTGGGCCGAACCCGGGCAGGACCAGGATGCCGAGCCCGCCCCGACGGCGACCGCCTCTGCGACCACGGCCGAGCCCGCCCCGGTCACCAAGGCGTCGGTGCGGTTCTCCCGGTCCGTGACGACGACGTGGAAGCGCAGCGGGGAGCACTGGACGCGCACCAACGGGTACGCCGATCCGGAGTTCAGGGCTGATCACCTGATCGTGATGTTCTGCCGCGTCGGTGACGCCGGCTACAC
>DATMSF010000280.1:0-16621 GCA_035565535.1 Aeromicrobium sp. | reverse complement strand
CGCGGACGGTGCTGCCCAGCTGGCCGCCGGAACCGGTGCGCTGGCCGACGGAGCGAACCAGCTCGCCGACGGAGCGTTCCAGCTGCAGTCCGGTCTCGTCGACGGCAGCAGGCAGGTCCCGGACTACACCGAGGACGAGCGCGCTCAGCTGGCCAAGACCGTTGCGACACCGGTCGAGGAGGCCGCACAGCGCCTCAACGAGGTCGACCGGTACGGCTCGGCGCTCGCGCCGTACTTCATGGCGTTGGCCCTGTGGGTCGGCGCGATGGCGATCTACCTGCTGCTGCGTCCGATGTCGGCACGCGCGGTCGCCTCGACGGCCGGCTCGATCCGCACGGCGCTCGCCGGACTGGCACCAGGCATGGCACTGGCCGCCGTCCAGGCGTTCCTGCTCGTCGGTGTCGTCGTCCAGCTCCTGGGGGTCGACGCCCGACGTCCCGTGCTGCTGGTCGCGACCGCGCTGGCCGCTGCCGTCGCGTTCACCGCGCTGAACCAGATGTTCGTGGCGGTCTTCGGCGTCGCCGGTCGCTTCGTGGCGATCGCGTTCGTCTGCCTGCAGCTGACGTCCGCGGGCGCCACCTACCCGATCGAGACCTCACCGGGCTTCTTCAACGCGTTGCACGCGATCATGCCGATGACCTACGTCGTCGACTTGTTCCGCATCGCCATCGCGGGAGGTGGACGCCCCGTGGCGAGTGACTTCGCGGTGCTCGCCGTCTTCACGCTCGCCGCGCTGGCGATCACGTCG
The DNA here is from genome assembly GCA_035565535.1 of Aeromicrobium sp. Lineage (GTDB taxonomy): Bacteria > Actinomycetota > Actinomycetes > Propionibacteriales > Nocardioidaceae > Aeromicrobium. The sequence goes on along the minus strand of DATMSF010000280.1, from coordinate 15,873 downwards.
ATCGCGGTCTACCGTCGCCAGACCGTGACCATCCATCGGCTCCACCCGACCCTGGTCGTCTGAGCGACGGCTTCCCGTCAGAGGCTGCAGGCCGGAGCGGCCGGAAGCGGTGGCGGGACGCCGACGGACGGCATGCCCAGCGCGACCCCGGGAGTGCTGACCTGCGTGCGTCCCTGGCGCCGCTCCCATGCATCACCGGCGGCGGTGCGGCGCAAGGACAACAGGGCGTCGTCACTGACCAGGTGGTGCGGTGCCGCGTGCGTGATCCGTGCCTCGACGAGATCGCCCGGACGGACGTCGTGGTCCCTCGGCACGAAGTGCACGAGCCGGTTGTCGCGGGCCCGACCGGTCATCCGCTGCGTCTGGGCGTCCTTGCGCCCGCCCGCATGCGCACTGTCGGCGACCAACAGCTCGACGACCTGGCCCTCCAGCTTGCGGTTCTCCTCGTAGGAGATGTCGTCGAGCAGCGCAGCGAGCCGCTCGTAGCGCTCCTGCACGACGGACTTCGGCAGCTGGTCGGGCAGGTCGGCGGCCGGAGTGCCGGGACGGCGCGAGTACTGGAACGTGAACGCGCTGGTGAACCGGGCCTGCCGGACCACGTCCATCGTCTCCTCGAAGTCCTCGTCGGTCTCGCCGGGGAAGCCCACGATGATGTCGGTGGTGATGGCGGCGTCCGGCATCGCCTGGCGGACCCGCTCCAGGATCCCCAGGTACTTGTCGCGACGGTACGAGCGGCGCATCGCCTTCAGCACCCGATCGGAGCCCGACTGCAACGGCATGTGCAGCTGCGGCATCACGTTCGCCGTCTCGGCCATCGCCGCGATGACGTCGTCGGTGAAGTCCTTGGGGTGCGGGCTGGTGAACCGCACCCGCTCCAGGCCCTCGATCCGGCCGCAGGCCCGCAGCAGCTTCGAGAACGCCTCGCGGTCGCCGAACTCGACGCCGTAGGAGTTGACGTTCTGGCCCAGCAGGGTCACCTCGACGACGCCGTCGGCGACCAACGCCTCGATCTCGGCCAGGATGTCGCCGGGCCGACGGTCCTTCTCCTTGCCTCGCAGGCTCGGCACGATGCAGAAGGTGCACGTGTTGTTGCACCCGACGCTGATCGAGACCCAGGCGGCGAACACCGAGTCGCGCTTGGTGGGCAGCGTCGACGGGAAGACCTCGAGCGACTCCAGGATCTCGACCTGGGCCTCCTGCTCGATCCGGGCGCGCTCCAGCAACACCGGCAACGACCCGATGTTGTGCGTGCCGAACACGACGTCGACCCACGGGGCCCGTTGCGTGATGCTGTCGCGATCCTTCTGGGCCAGACAGCCGCCGACGGCGATCTGCAGGTCCGGCTTCTCGGCCTTGAGCTTGGCCATGTGACCGAGGTTGCCGTACAGCTTGTTGTCGGCGTTCTCACGCACGGCGCACGTGTTGAACACGACCAGATCCGGGATGTCCCCGTCGGCAGGCTCGAACCCGGCGGTCTCCAGCAGCCCCGACAGCCGCTCGCTGTCGTGGACATTCATCTGGCACCCGAACGTGCGCACCTCGTAGGTCTTGGTCATGACCCACCAAGGATATCGGTGGGCCAGTGGCCGTCTCCGGACGGTGCGTCAGTCCGGCTCGCGTCTGGCGCGTTCGGTGAACGAGTCGAACGACTCGCCGACCCGCTCCAGACCGTGCACCGTCGGCTCACCGGGATTGGCATCACCCTGGACGATGTTCGGCACGGTCGTCAGGATCGGACCGGCCGTTCTGCCCTTCGACTTCAGCTTGCGCTCCACCCACGACGCGACAACGGTCAACGCGTAGTTGAGCAGCACGAACACCAGACCGATCACGACATAGGCCGGAACCGTGTTGGAGTACCGCGAGCCGATCTGCGAGGCCGTGTTCAGCAGGTCCGGGTAGGTGATCTGGACACCCAGCGCCGTGTCCTTCAAGATCACCACGAACTGACTGATCAGGGCCGGGAGCATCGCGGTCAGCGCCTGCGGCAACAACACCGACCGCAGCGTCTGGCCGTCGGTCAGCCCCACCGACAGTCCGGCCTCACCCTGGCCCTTCGGCAGCGAGTACACGCCGGAGCGGACCAGCTCGGCGATGACCGAGCCGTTGTACAGCGTCAACGCCACCACCACCGCTGCCAACGACGAGGTGCTCGAGGACGGGAACTCGTGCGGTCCGAAGTAGCCAAAGAACAAGAAGATCATCATCAGCAGCACGGGGACCGAACGGAAGAACTCCACGATCGTCCCCGCGACGAACCGGACCACCAGGTTCGACGAGAGTCGACCCAGGCCGAAGACGATGCCGAAGATGCCCGCGAACACCACCGACAACGCAGCGGCCTTCAACGTGTTGACCAGGCCTTGGAGCAGGTACTCCTTCCACAGCTCACCATCGGTGACGAACGGCTTCCAGAGGTCGGCCTCGAGCTGGCCGGCGTCGTTCATCTTGTCGATCACGAGCCAGGCGATCCACGCTGCGAGCCCCAGACCCAGGACCGTCAGGATGCGGTGTCGCATGCGGGCCTTGGGGCCCGGTGCGTCGAACAGCAGGCTGGGGGCGCTCATCGCTTCACCGCCAGGTGCTGGGACAAGCGGGTGAACAACACCCCGAGCGGCAGGGTCAGGATCACGAACCCGATGGCGAACAGCCCGAAGGTGGGCAGCGACGCTCCCTCGTTCTCGGTCACGACCTGCAGCATGCCGGCCGCCTCAGGATTGCTCGTGCCCAGGATCACCGCGGCGACCGTCGTGTTCTTGATCAAGGCGATCAGCGTCGATCCGAGCGGGGCGATGGACCCACGGAACGCCTGCGGGAGCAGCACTTCACGCATCGACTGGCCGAACGTCAAGCCGATCGAGCGCGCCGCCTCGGCCTGCCCGGCCGGGATCGTGTTGACACCCGAGCGCAGCGCCTCGGCGACGAAGCCTGCGTGGTAGACCGCCAAGGCGATCACGGCCCAGCGGTAGGCGTTCGCGCTAAGGTCGTCGCTGACCATCAACCCGAGGATGAAGGCCATCCCCGCGATGCTGAAGAACATCAGCAGCGTCAGCGGAGTGTTGCGGAAGACGTTGACGTACGCCGCGCCCAGGATCCGCAGCACCTGCACCGGCGAGACGCGCATGACGGCCACGATCGTGCCGATCACCAGGGCGCCGACGGCTCCCAATGCCGACAGCTGGATCGTGACCCAGAAGGCTCCGATGATGTCGTAGTTCTCGAACACGTCCCCCACTGGGCGGCTCCTTGTCGGTCGAGGGCGATGGGGTCGGGGGCGACCGTCACTCGACGGTCACCCCCGACACCGGGGTCACGAGCAGGCGGCCGGCGTGGGCGGGTTGCCCTCACCGGGCTGGAAGCCCGACTCACCGAAGTTCGCCGCGACGAACTTGTCCCACGAACCGTCCTCGATCATCGCGGTGATGGCGTCGGTGATCTTGGTGCACAGCTCGGTGTCGCCCTTCTTCAGGCCGATGCCGTAGTTCTCGACCGAGAACGGCTGGCCGACGACCTTCAGCTTGCCCTTGTACGCGGCCTGGCTGGCATAGCCGGCCAGGATCGTGTCGTCGGTCGTGACGGCGTCGATCGCGTTGCCGACCAGCGCCGGCAAGCACTCGGAGTAGGTCTTGAACTCCTGCAGGTTCACGCCCGGGACCTTGTCCTTGACGTTCTGCGCCGACGTCGAACCGGTGACCGAGCACAGCTTCTTGCCGCTCAGGTCGTCGACGCTGGTGATCGAGGAGTCGTCGGCACGCACCAGCAGGTCCTGGCCGGCGATGAAGTACGGGCCGGCGAAGTCGACCTTCTCCTTGCGCGTGTCGGTGATGGAGTACGTGGCGACGATGAAGTCGACCTGGCCGGTCTCGATCATCGTCTCGCGCTGGGCACTGGGCGACTGGACCCATTCGATGTCGTCGGCGTCGTAGCCGAGCTTCTCGGCCACGTAGGTGGCCACGTCGACGTCGAAGCCGGAGTAGCTGCTGCCCTCCTTCAGTCCGAGACCGGGCTGATCGAACTTGATCCCGATCTTGACCGAGTCACCGCCGCTGTCACCGCCTCCGTTGCCGTCCCCGTCATCGGATCCGCCGCACGCGGCCAGGCCGAGGACCACCGCAGCCGAGATGGCCGCGGCAGCAATGCGTCGTGTCTTCATGGATTTCCTCCTACTGCTCGATGTCGATCTGGGCAGGCTGTGGGTCCGCTCAGTGGGACAGGATCTTGCCCAGGAAGTCCTTGGCCCTGTCCGACTGCGGATTGGTGAAGAATTCCTCCGGCGTCGCCTGTTCGACGATCTGGCCGTCGGCCAGGAACACGACCCGGTTGGCGACCTTGCGCGCGAACCCCATCTCGTGGGTGACGACGACCATCGTCATCCCCTCGTGCGCCAGCTCGATCATGACGTCGAGGACCTCGTTGATCATCTCGGGGTCGAGTGCGGACGTCGGCTCGTCGAAGAGCATCACCTTGGGGTGCATCGCGAGCGAGCGCGCAATCGCGACACGCTGCTGCTGACCGCCGGACAGCTGCGCCGGCAGCTTCTCGGCCTGGTGGGCCACGCCCACTCGCTCGAGCAGGCTCATGGCTTCGGTCTCGGCCGCCGACTTGCTCAGCCCTCGCACCTTGATGGGCCCCAGCGTGACGTTCTCCAGGATCGTCTTGTGGGCGAACAGGTTGAACGACTGGAACACCATGCCGACGTCAGCGCGCAACCGGGCCAGCGCCTTGCCTTCCTCGGGCAGCGGGACCCCGTCGATCAAGATCGATCCCGAATCGATCGTCTCCAGCCGGTTGATCGTGCGACACAGAGTCGACTTGCCCGACCCGGACGGACCGATGAGGATGACCACTTCGCCGTGGCCCACTTCGAGGTTGATGTCTTGGAGGACGTGCAGGCCACCGAAGTGCTTGTTGACGTCCTTCATCACAACGACTGGTTCCGTCATGACGCTTGAACATACGCCACAATCGGCCCGAACTGGTGGAAAAAATCGCGTCGTAGCCCAAAAGTAGTGACCTGGACCACACTGTTCTCGTCGTCGTCAGCGCGCTCTCGGCCTGCAACGACGGCGAGTTTGCGACCGCGGTCAGCGCTTCTTGGGCGTGACCCACAAGTGGATGGTTCCTTGCACCGTCACGGTGCCGTCCCGGGTCACCGCCTTGACCGAGATCGGTACATCGGGGCCGTCGGCCCACGCCTCGGCGCTGGACTCGGCGATGCAGGTCAGGTCCGAATCGGACTTGGCCAGGTACTGCACGTCCATCCCCTTGGGCAGCCACCGCATGTCGCTGGGGCAGGTCGCCTCGGCGAGCAGACCCATCGCGGCTTCGAGTCCGTTGCACGCCGCGATCGCGTGCACCGTGCCGATGTGGTTCTTGGTCGACCTGCGCAGCGGCACGACGACCTCGCCGCGATGCGGCGCCATGTCGCGCACGGCGATGTGGGCCGAGGCGAAGTACGGCGCCTTCTGCCCGTAGGCGATCGAGAACAACCGCTTGCCCTGCGGCAGCGCGGTGATCTTCTTGTACAGGTCGTAGGTCGAGGCCATACCTTGATGTTACTCATAAGTAACCGCCATGACCAGGGCCTATGGCGACTCCAACGACTCGGCCTCGCCGCCCAGCTCGGTGCGCACGACGTCGTAGGCCAGGCTCGGCGCATAGCCCTTGCGTGCCAACATCGCGACCAAGCGCCTGGTCCGCACCGTCACGTCCAGTCCAGCTGTCGACCGCAGCTTGGCCTGGACCAGTCGGTGAGCGGCTTGCCGCTCATCGACTGGATCGATCTCGGCGAGCGCCTCACGCGCGATCTGCTCGTCGACCCCCTTGTTCCTCAGCTCCATGGCCAACGCACGCGAAGCCAGTCCCCTGCCGCGCCGGCGTCCCTCGATCCAGGATCGCGCGAACGCTGCGTCGTCGACCAGACCGGCAGCCTCGAACCGATCCAGCACCTGCGTGGCGATCTCGGCAGGCACTCGCCGCTTGGCCAGTGCCTGCTCGAGATCGGACCGGCTACGAGGCCGCTCGGCCAGGCGGTCGTAGACGAGCTTCTTGGCGGCCGCATACGCAGCCGTCGGGTCGTCGTCGACCGGTTCGGACATCGTCAGAAGTCGATGTCGGTCTCACCGACCGCAATGGCCGGATCGTCGTCGGCCTGCTCGACCGCCTCGACGCCGATGCCCAGGTGCGCCTTGATGCGCGCATCGAGCTCGTCGGCCAGGTCGGGGTTGTCGCGCAGGAACTGACGTGCGTTCTCCTTGCCCTGGCCGAGCTGATCGCCCTCGTAGGTGTACCAGGCACCGGCCTTGCGCACGAACCCGGCGTCCACGCCCACGTCGATCAGGCTGCCCTCGCGACTGACGCCCTGGCCGTACATGATGTCGAACTCGGCCTGCTTGAACGGCGGGGCGAGCTTGTTCTTGACGACCTTGACCCGAGTGCGGTTGCCGACCATGTCGGTACCGTCCTTGAGCGTCTCGATACGCCGCACGTCGAGGCGGACCGAGGCGTAGAACTTCAGCGCCTTGCCACCCGTGGTGGTCTCCGGCGAGCCGAACATGACGCCGATCTTCTCGCGCAGCTGGTTGATGAAGATCGCCGTGGTGCCCGAGCCGTTGATGGCACCGGTCATCTTGCGCAGCGCCTGGCTCATCAGTCGGGCCTGCAGGCCCACGTGGCTGTCGCCCATCTCGCCGTCGATCTCCGCGCGCGGCACCAGAGCGGCCACGGAGTCGATGACGATGATGTCGAGGGCTCCCGAACGGATCAGCATGTCGGCGATCTCCAGCGCCTGCTCGCCGCTGTCGGGCTGCGAGATCAGCAGCGCGTCGGTGTCGACGCCCAGCTTGCGGGCGTACTCGGGGTCGAGTGCGTGCTCGGCGTCGATGAACGCCGCGACACCGCCGGCCTTCTGTGCGTTGGCGACCGCGTGCAGCGCGACCGTGGTCTTGCCCGAGGACTCCGGGCCGTAGATCTCCACGACACGACCACGGGGCAGCCCGCCGATACCCAGTGCGATGTCCAGCGACATGGCACCGGTGGGAATGACCTCGATGGCGGTCTTGGTGCGTTCACCCAGGCGCATCACGGCACCCTTGCCGTGCGCGCGGTCGATCTGGGCGATGGCGTTGTCGAGCGCCTTGAGCTTCTCGGCCTCGGCCTTGGCGTTCTGCTTCTCAGCCAGGCTGACGGCGGAATCGGTGGGTGGCATCTGGGGATCCGTTCTCTTCGTGGGTGGCCGGTCATCTGCGACGTTAGAAGGACCCTCAGACATTCGTGGGCCTCCTCGACCCGCCTGTGGACATGTCCTTCACCCGTCAGACCATGTGGACAACCTACCGAACAGATGTTCGATCACGGGTTGCGACACGCCGACGACGTCGGGTCGCACTCGCACCGACTGCGGGCCGCGTCGATCAGCGTTCCGAGGGCGGCAGACCGAGGTAGGCGTGCACGGCACGCCACACGCGCTTGGGCATCTCCCCCGCGTCCAACGCCTCGGTCGGCGTGCGGTTCTCCAGATCGCCGATGACCTGCGTGTCGGCCCAGACCCGGGCGTACCCGACCCCCAGGTGGTGCTCCATGCGCACCCAGAACTCCGAGTGCTTCATCAGCGGCGGTTCACGCCGCAGATGCCTCGACGCCGCCGGCCGCGGGCGCGATCGTGGAGATGCTGGCCAGATCGGTGGCCTCCTCGATGGCCAGCAGCGCGCTGACGTCGAGCAGCACCTTCGACAACGGCACGTCGAGCGCGGCGGCCAGCGCCGCCAGCAGCTCCGAGCTCGGCTCCTTCTGGCCCCGCTCGACCTCGGAGATGTAACCGAGGGAGACGCGCGCCTTCTCCGAGACGTCGCGCAGGGTCAGCCCCTGAGCGAGTCGGCGTGCGCGCAGCACCTCACCGATGAGCTGCCGCATCGTGCTCGTCACCGTGGTCATCGTTGGCGCACCTCCGTCCGGATCGTCCATCGGTGTCAACGCAGGTCGACGTCCGATTCTTCCCTCAGCCTAGCGACCAGCAGATCGAGCGCCTCGACCACGGTCGCCGTCCGGATCCGTTGACGGTCACCGACCAGCGACAACAGTCGATGCGACGTTCCGGTGGGACCTGCGACCGCTATGTGCACCGTGCCTGCCGGCTTGCCCTCGCTCGGCTCCGGGCCCGCGACGCCGGTCGTCGCGACGCCGTACGTCGCCTCGCACAACACCCGGACCCGCTCGGCCATCGACCGCGCCGTCGCCTCGGCGACCGTGCCGTGCTCGGCGACGATGTCCGCCGGGACACCCAGCACCCCGGTCTTGACGTCCGGCGCGTACGCCACGAGCCCGCCGCGCACCACCTCGGAGGCACCCGCGACATCGACCAGACCTGCCACGACGAGGCCGCCGGTCAACGATTCGGCCGTGGCCACGGTCGCGCCTGCCCGTCGCAGGGCGTCGACCACGTCGGTGGGCGTCACTCCCGACCCGCCAGTGCCTCTCGGCGGATGGCTCGCGCGTCCCGGACGTACTGCACCCCGGTGACCACCGTGACGGCCACGGCACCGGCCATCAGGACGTGGGTCGCCCACCGCAGCCCGTCGGTGAGGGCGGTGTCCCACAGCTCGAACGGCAACACGTAACCGGCCAGGGCGAACGCCTGCAGCGTCGTCTTGATCCGCCCGCCCTGGCTGGCGGGCATGACGCCGTACTTCTTGATGAAGAAACGCATGATCGTGATGCCCCACTCGCGGGCCAGCACGATCGCCGAGACGGTCACGAAGAGCCAGCCGTAGGCGTGGTCGTGAAAGATGATCGCCAAGCCGATGAAGGCCATCCCCGTGAGCGCCTTGTCCGCGATGGGGTCGGCGAGCTTGCCGAAGTCGGTCACCAGGTTCTTGCGCCGGGCCAGGTCACCGTCGACCCGGTCGGTCAGCATCAGCACGGTGAAGGCGACCCAGGCCCACACGCGCCACGAGACGTCCTGGCCGTCCTCGGACAGCAGCAGCCACCCGAAGACGGGGACGCCGGCGATCCGCAGCACCGTCAGCGCGTTGGCGATGTTGAGTCTGCTCGGCACGCCTGCCGTCTCCATGCGTCCCTCTCGGTCGACCGACCTCAAGTATGGACCACAGGTCAGGCCCGGCTCACGGCCCGGCGTCGGGCCAGCTCGACCTGGGCCTGGCCGGCGGGGCAGTCGGTGACCAGTCCCAACGGCACCCCGTACGGTTCGGGCGACCCGTCGGCCAGCAGGTCGAGCCGAGCGCCACGCAGTCCGCGGCTCGGTCGGACCGAGATCGACTCGATCTCGCTCCACAACAGGCCGATCCACCCCTGGTCGCCCTGCAGCCGGACCCCGTGCTCGTCGGCAACCAGCAGCGGCGCCCGCAGGTCACGCAGTGTCGGGACGAACGACAGGCCGACCAGCATCAGCACGCCGGCGACTCCTGCCCAGAGGAGCTCGCCGCGGTCGTACGCCACCCAGCCGTACCCGCCCGCGAGCAGCAGCGGCACGATCACGACCGCCACGTACAGCCAGCCACGCCGGTGGATCTCGAAGGACTCCAGCGGCTCGGCGCCACTGGGCGGCAACGGGCCGAACGCCGTCGACGTCATGGTGCTCACGCCTGGAACGAGGCCAGGACCTCGTCCAGGTCGTCGGGCTTGATCAGCACGTCGCGCGCCTTCGAACCCTCGCTGGGACCAACGACTCCGCGACTCTCCATGATGTCCATCAGCCGCCCCGCCTTGGCGAACCCGACACGCAGCTTGCGCTGCAGCATCGAGGTCGAGCCGAACTGGGTCGTCACGACCAGCTCGACGGCCTGCAGCACCAGGTCGAGGTCGTCGCCGATGTCGTCGTCGAGCTCGCGCCTGGCGGTTTGCGGCGCCGTGACGTCCTCGCGGTACTCGGGCTTGAGCTGTTGCTTGCAGTGGGCGACGATCGCCTCGATCTCCGACTCGGTGATCCACGCCCCTTGCATGCGCATCGCCTTGTTCGCGCCCATCGGCAGGAACAGGCCGTCGCCCTGACCGACCAGCTTCTCCGCACCCGGCTGGTCCAGGATGACGCGGCTGTCGGCCAGCGACGAGGTCGCGAAGGCCAAGCGGCTGGGGACGTTGGCCTTGATCAGCCCCGTGACGACGTCGACGGACGGCCGCTGGGTCGCCAGCACCAGGTGGATGCCGGCAGCACGGGCCAGCTGGGTGATCCGGACGATGGAGTCCTCCACGTCGCGCGGCGCCACCATCATCAGGTCGGCGAGCTCGTCGACCACGACCAGCAGGTAGGGGTACGGCGCGATCACCCGCTCGCTGCCCGGCGGCGGTGTCACCTTCCCGGCTCGCACCGCCTTGTTGAAGTCGTCGATGTGCCGGTAGCCGAAGTTCGCCAGGTCGTCGTAGCGCATGTCCATCTCGCGCACGACCCACTGCAGCGCCTCGGCGGCCTTCTTGGGGTTGGTGATGATGGGCGTGATCAGGTGCGGAACACCTTCGTACGCAGTCAGCTCGACCCGCTTGGGGTCGACCATGATCATGCGCACTTCCTCGGGCGTCGCGCGCATCAGCAGCGACGCCACCATCGAGTTGACGAACGAGCTCTTGCCCGAACCGGTCGCGCCGGCGACCAGCAGGTGCGGCATCTTGGCCAGGTTGGCCACGACGTAGCCGCCCTCGACGTCCTTGCCCAGGCCGATCACCATCGGGTGGTGATCGCTGCGTGCCTTGTTCGAGCGCAGCACGTCGCCCAGGCTGACGGTCTCCTTGTCGACGTTCGGGATCTCGACGCCGATCGCGGACTTGCCGGGGATCGGGCTGAGGATCCGCACCTCGTTGGACGCCACCGCGTACGCGATGTTCTTGCTGAGCGCCGTGACCTTCTCGACCTTGACCGCGGGGCCGAGCTCGACCTCGTACCGGGTGACCGTCGGGCCGCGGGTGTACCCCGTCACCGTCGCGTCGATCTGGAACTGCTCCAGCACCTCTGTCAGCCTGTCGACGACCTCGTCGGAGGCCGCCGAGCGCTTCTTCGGCGGAGTGCCCTCGCGCAGCGTGGAGCTGTCGGGCAACGTGTAGACCACGTCACCGAGGGACAGCTGCTCGGACCTGGCCAGCAGCGGCTCCATCGGCGGCAGCTCGTCGGGTACGTCACCTTCGGGCACGGCGGCAACCGGAGCAGGCACCGCGACGTCGACCGTGTCCTCGGTGTCGTCGGGCTCGGCGTCCTTGCGGCGCTTGAGCGAGACCTGCCGGTCCTCGTCCGGTCCGTCGACGAGCGGGTTGTCGTACGGCTCGTCGGCCGCGACGCTGCGGTCGGTGCGCGGATGGCGCTTCTTGGCCGGTTCGGCGGAGGCCTCGGGCTGATGCTTGCGGCCCAGGGCCATGTCGCGCAGCTCGGACAATCGAGCGGGGACGGCGTACAACGGCGTGGACGTCACGATCAGCAGACCGAACAGTGCCACGAGCGACAGCAGCGGCACCACGACGTACGCCGACGTCAGCAGGTCCATCAGGATCGCGGAGAACAGGTATCCCACGGCTCCCCCGGCCTCGCGCATCGCGTCCGGGTCCTGGTCGCTGGGTCGCGGCACGCCGTGGGAGATGTGGACGATGCCCAAGATCCCGCCGGTGATCATCAGCCAGCCGGTGATCTGGCGTCCTGCGGGACCATTGGTGTCCGGGTGCCGCAGCGTCCGCCAGGCTACGACGACCAGCAGGATCGGCACGGCCCAGGCCAGGACGCCGACGCTGCCGGCCGTGATGTCGCGGATGACGTCACCGACCCTGCCCGAGACGTTCCACCACACCGCCGCGGCCACGACGAGGCCGATGCCCAGGATCGCGAAGCCCACGCCGTCTCGGCGGTGCTCCGGCTCCAGGTCGCGGGCGCCGGAGCCGATGCTGCGTGCGATCGCACCGATCAGACCGGCCAGGCCGAGCCAGATCGTCGACAGCAGTCGCACGATGCCGGCCAGCAGCGAGGCCACCGGTCCTGGGCCCGATCGGGCTGCGGGCCGTCGGGCGGGACGTTTCTTCTGGGCAGGCCGACGGGCCGCGGGCTTGCGTTTCGTTGCCGCGGTACGGGCCTGGCTTCCGGACGACCGCTTGCGCGGCGGGGAAGACGTACGGGTCGCCATGTCGGGCACGATACCGCTGAACCTCACGTTTCACAGGTTTCACACGCCGCACACCAGTAAATCGGGTCACACCGCTCCCAGCGTGCCGCCGGCACGCACCGTGAGGTCGACCAGTCGTGGATCCGGAGCACGACCGTCCGCCAGCAGTGGTGCGGTGACGAGGTCCGCGCCGGATCGTTCGAAGCGCTCGTGGTCGTCTCCCCCGGTCAGCGCATAGGACGCGATCACGACACGTCCGCCGTGGGCCCGCGCGATGTCGACGGCGTCGGCGACGTCGGTGTGCGGGCCGCCCAGCGTGCCGACATGGACGCGGCCGCCCCAGACGCCGCTGAGCAGTCGGGCGGCACGACCCAGGTCGGCGATGCCCGCCCGTGAGTCCACACGACCAGCCGCGAGGACGACCGCGTCGCCGGGTCGCGCCCCGACCTCGATCAGGCGCTGCGCCAGCACCTCTGCGACGGACCAGTCGGGACCGATGCCCGGCGCGACGGACACCGACGGGTGTCGGGCGAGCAATCGCTGGACGGCGGTCGATGCCGCGTCGGCGAACAGCGTCATCGGAACCACGACGCACGGTCCGGGCAGCGCGGCGACGACCTCGGTGGCCGACGGTTCTTCGCCGTCGAGACAGGCGACGTGCACGTCGAGGTTCGACGCGTGCCGGACCGCATTGACGAACCGTGCGTACGACGCGCGCGCGGTTCGAGAACGCGTTCCGTGCGACACCAGGACCAACGCCGGACCAGACATGGTCCCACGGTGATCGACCGCTGTTTCGGTTCCGTTTCCTGGCCTGGCCCGTCACGTTACGTGGTCGTCCAGGGACGGCCGAGCGGTGAGGTCGCCGGCTGAGCCGGTCAGGCCTCGATGACCACCGGAAGGATCATCGGGCGTCGGCGCAGCTTGCGGCCCACGAACGAGCCGAGGGCGCGGCGCACCACCTGCTGCAACGCGTAGGTGTCGTGTCCGCCCTCGGCGAGGGCGTCCTCCAGCGCACGGACGATCTTGGGGATGATCTCGTCGAACACCGAGTCGTCCTCGGCGATGCCGCGGGCGTGGACCTCCGGGCCGGAGAGGATCTTGCCGTTGGTCGAGTCGATCACGGTGACGACGGAGATGAATCCCTCCTCACCCAGGACGCGACGGTCCTTCAGGTCCGTGTCGGTGACGTCGCCGACCGACGATCCGTCGACGTAGACGTAGCCGCACTCGACGGCACCCGCGATCGACGCGTGCCCGTCGACCAGGTCCACGACGTAGCCGTCCTCGCACAGCAGCACGTTCGGCACGCCGGTCTGGGTCGCCAGCTCGCCGTTGGCGTGCAGGTGCCGGATCTCGCCGTGCACGGGCATCACGTTGCTGGGCTTGACGATGTTGTAGCAGTACAACAGCTCGCCGGCCGATGCGTGTCCCGAGACGTGCACGAGCGCATTGCCCTTGTGGACCACGCGCGCACCCAACCTGGTCAGGCCGTCGATGACCCGGTAGACGGCGTTCTCGTTGCCGGGAATCAGTGACGAGGCCAGCAGCACCGTGTCGCCCGGTTCGATCGCGACCTGCTGATGGCTGCGGTTGGCGATGCGGGACAGCGCCGCCATCGGCTCACCTTGCGACCCGGTCGACATCAGGACCAGCTTGTGCGGCGGTATGCCGTCGATCTTGTCGACCACGACGCCGTCCGGCACGTTCAGGTACCCCAGCTCGCGGGCGATCTGCATGTTGCGGACCATCGACCGGCCGATGTAGGCGACCTTGCGGTCGTGCTTGGCCGCGGCGTCGAGCACCTGCTGGACGCGGTGCACGTGCGAGGCGAACGACGCCACGATGATCTTGCCGGGGCTGCTGGCGAAGACGGCATCGATGGCGGGCGTGATCTTGCGCTCGGACACCGTGAAGCCGGGGACGTCGGCGTTCGTCGAGTCGGTCAGGAACAGGTCGACGCCGGCCTCGCCGAGGCGCGCGAACGCCCGCAGGTCGGTGATGCGGCCGTCGAGCGGCAGCTGGTCCATCTTGAAGTCGCCGGTGTGCAGCGCGACGCCCGCGGGGGTCTTGATCGCGACGGCCAGGGCGTCGGGGATCGAGTGGTTGACCGCGACGAACTCGCACTCGAACGGGCCGAACGACTGCACGTCGCCCTCGGCCACGGTGTACGTGGGCACCTCCTTGAGGCGGTGCTCCTTCAGCTTCGGTCCCACCAGCGCCAGCGTGAGTCGCGACCCGATGACCGGGATGTCACCGCGCTCGCGCAGCAGGTACGGCACGCCGCCGATGTGGTCCTCGTGGCCGTGGGTCAGCACGATGCCCACGACGTCGTCGAGCCGGTCGCGGATCGGTCCGAAGTCCGGCAGGATCAGGTCGACGCCCGGGTGGTGCTCCTCGGGGAACAGCACGCCGCAGTCGACGACCAACAGCTTGCCGCCAAACTCGAACACGGTCATGTTGCGCCCGACCTCGCCCAACCCGCCCAGCGGCGTGACCCGCAGCGCCCCCGCGGCCAGCGGCCCCGGCTCGCTCAACTCGCTGTGCATGTGACTCACCGGGACCAACCCCCGAATTTTGCGGGGTGTTGCACCGGTTCACAGTGCCCAAAGAGTGCATGAGCCCGCAAAATTCGGGACATGGGGCCTCGATTCAACGACAACTGAAATGGAGAAGATAGTTAGGGAGTTAGGGGGTGAGGAGGTCGGCGGAGGCGAGGGCGTCGCGGAGCATCGCGACCTCGTCGTCGGTGGCTTGGGGAAGCGGCAGACGCATCGTGCGGTTGTCCAGGACGCCGAGGATCTGCATGACGGCCTTGGCCGTGATGGCACCCTGGGTCACGGTCATCATCGCGCGCACCACCGGCAGCAGGCGGGCGTTGATGCGGCGAGCCCGTTCCAGGTCCCCCGCGTCGACGGCGGCGACCAGATCGGCCCACGGCTGCGGTCCTGCGTGCGCCACGACGCTGACGATGCCGCTGGCGCCGTAGGCCAGCCAGCCCAGGTTCAACGCGTCGTCGCCGGAGTAGATCTTGATACCTGTCTGGTGCATCAGCCAGGCGCCACGTTCGAAGTCGCCCACGGCGTCCTTCAACGCGACGATCAGCGGGTTCTCGCGCAACTTGGCGATCGTCGCCTCCGCCAGCTGCACGCCCGTGCGTCCGGGGTGGTCGTACAGCATGATCGGCACGTCCTCGCCGGCCTGGGCGATCGACTCGACGTGCGCGACGATGCCGGCCTGGGGCGGCTTGGAGTAGTACGGGTTCACCACGAGGAGCCCGTCGGCACCGGCCTTGCGCGCCTGTTGTGCCAGCTCGACCGAGTGGTGGGTGTCGTTGGTGCCCGAACCCGCGACGACCGAGGCTCGATCGCCGACGGCCTCGACGACCGCCGCCAGCAGACGTCCATCCTCCTCGACCGTCGTGGTCGGCGACTCCCCCGTGGTCCCGCTGACGACGAGGCCGTCGTTGCCGCCGTCGACCAGATGCGTGGCCACGCGCTGCGCGGCGTCGAGGTCGAGGGCTCCGTCTGCCGTGAACGGGGTGACCATCGCAGTGAGCACACGACCGAACGGGGCGGCCTCGGTAGCAAGGGGCGACGTCATGCACCGAGGGTATCGCGACCACGTCCCGACGCTGGTGTTGGATGAGCAGGTGACTGAAGACGTGTACACGGCCGACCTGACCTCCGAGCCGCTGGGAAACGGCCTGCGCAGCCTGGAGATGACCGACCGCTGGAACACTCCGGCCGGTCGACCCAACGGTGGGTACATCCTGGCCGCCATG
>DATMSF010000279.1:0-7652 GCA_035565535.1 Aeromicrobium sp. | reverse complement strand
CCAGGTTCACCCAGCTGGTGGGCGAGACGCCGACGGCCTATCGCGCTCGCACGCACGACGACCTCGTGGGCCTACCAGGGTGTATCGCGAAGGAAGCAACTCGACCCTCACGTCGGTGAGCGGCAGGGCCACTTCCTCAGGTGGTCTTCGTGGGCGTGGTGGGCTGAATCCGTGGCCTTTGAGGGCGTGGTGGGCGCGGGACTTTGGTGTGAGGTTGTCGCCTCGGGTGGGGCCGTGGGGCCAGGGGGTTTCGTGGTCGAGGTCGCATTTCCAGGCGGGGACCAGGCAGCCGGGGTGGATGCAGGTGGGGTGCTGGAATTGGAGGGCTTGGCGTAGCAGTTTGGGGGCGTAGCGGCCGTGGTACTCGATCGCGAGGATGTTGTCGGTGACGGGTTGGCGGATCATGCGCCACCAGAACGGGTTGTTGTGGTGGGTGATGTGGGTGATCCAGGCTGCGGGTGTGGTCCAGGAGCCGTCGGCGGCGGTGGCGAATCCGGGGCGGGCGCCGGCTAGGACGTCGGCGTCGACGACTACGGCGATGTCGGCGTGGACCGCGGCTTCACCGGTGGTGTCGGTGGTGGTCAGCCAGCTGGTGAGCAGGTCGGCTTCGCGTTGGGCCAGGGTGCGGCCGTCACCGGTCAGGGCGCGGGCCTGCTGGTGCAGGCGGCGTTCGATGGCCGCTGCGGCTGGTGAGGGCAGGTAGGCGGTCAGCCAACTCATGGCGTCGTCGCCGTGGTCGATCTTGACGAACCGTTGGTTGCGTTCATGGTCGGCTCGGGCGGTCGCGTGGTCGGCCTCGACACGTTGGACGAAGTCACGCAGCCAGCGTTTCAGCTCGGCCGTGGTGTGGGTGCAGGCGTAGTCGACGACCCGGGCATCCAGCTGGGTGACCGATTCGGGTTCACGCAGGATCGTGATGGTGTGGGCGATGTGGTGCAGGCGGGCGGTGTCGACCCGGCCGGACTGGAACGCCAGCCACACCCGCGGGGTCCGCGACCGGATCGTGCGGGCGGTGTGGAGCCGGTTCTTGACCTGGTTCTCCGACAACCCCATCGCCTGACCGATGTCACCCGGGATGCTGGCCCGCGCGATCAGGGTGCCGATCGGGGTGGGTTCGTGCTGGGCGGCAGCGGTCTGCTCGTCCTCGAACCGCAGCATCGCCGACCACGCCTCGGCCTCAGCGATCGCCCGCATCCGCTCCAGACGTTCCAGTACCTCGATACTGGTCGGAGCGGTCTGATCGATCATGTGTTCGACACTACCCGCCACCACCGACAAGCCCATTTCTCCATCCACAGGCCGGGTCGAGCAGGATCGAAGAAGCCCACGCGTCGGCCGGACGCCTAGTGTCGCTGTCATGGAACTGACACTTTCGACCTGCTTCGTCCAGGTCCACGATCCCGACGTCGCACTGGCCTTCTATCGCGACGTGCTGGGCCTCTCGGTCAGCAACGACGTCGCCAACGGCGACTTCCGATGGATCACGGTGGGTGCCGACGCGCAGCCTGACGTGCGCATCGTGTTGACCAACTACGTCAACGGCGGGCCCGACGACGTCGACGTCGTGGCCGGGCTGTTGGCCAAGGGGGCCATGAACGGACTGCACTTTCGAGCCGACGATCTCGACGCCGTGTTCGCCACGTTGCACGAGCACGACGTCGAGATCGTCCAGGAACCCACGGACCAGCCGTGGGGAGTCCGTGACGGTGCGCTGCGCGACCCGTCGGGCAACCTGATCCGCATCGACCAGCGGGTCTGACGTGTGTCGGCCCGACCTGCTGGCCGAACCGGGCTCAGCGTCGGCGAGTGACGATGCGAGCCAGCCGGTACGCGCCGTACAGGACGATCAGGACACCCAACCACGGCAGCGCCGTGCCGACGCCCTCGACCACCGCGTTGACAGCATCGACCAGGGAGTTCCACCCCGACTTCAACCCCCCGCGGAAGCCTCCCGGGTCGACCGAGCTGGTCTTCTCGTGCGCTGACAGGCTCACGTCGATCGTTGCCAGAGCGACCTGCTCGCCGATCTGGTTGCGTTGGCTGACCAGCTGCTCCAGCTGGGCCTGACGGTCGGTCAGCGACTGCTCGGCGGCCACCACCTCGTTCGTGGTCTTGGCCTTGGCCAGAATGCCCTCGAGACGGTCGATCGAGATCCGCAGCGCCTTGATGCGCGCATCGAGGTCCCGGGTCGTGCCGGTGACGTCGTCCTTCGAGATCGAGACGTCGTTGACGTCTCCGATGCTCTCCAGGTGACCGAGCGTCGCCGACACCTGAGTCGCAGGGACGCGCAGGGACAGGTACGCGTACACCGACTCCCCGCTGTCGCTGACCTGGCGCCCGTCGACGCGTCCGCCGTGGTTCTCGACCCACGTGGTCAGCGCTGCCGCAGCCTCACGAGGATCCTTGACCGTGACGTCCGCGGATCCGGTGACGATCACGTCGCGCGCGTCGACCGGAGCCACCTCGGAGGAGGTGTCGCTCTCGAACGAGCTGTCGCTACTGGCCATGCCTTCGTCCGGTGCGGCAGCAGCGCTCAGCGACGTACCCTCGTCGCGTGCCACGACCTCGCTCTCGATCGAGGGCGCTGCGGACTGGTCCACATCGCTCGTCTGCGTGCTCATCAGCGACGAGCCAACGGTGCCGACGACCAGCAGCACCGCTGCGGCAGACCCGAACCCCAGGCGGCGACGCAGCTTCTGGCCGCGGCGACGGGTGTCGTCGTCGACGGCGTTCAACACCGACGACCGCATGCGGGTCATCCGATCTTCGTCGAGCAGGTTCGTCATGGCGTCTCCCTCAGGGCGTGCAGGTCGGCCCGCAGGCGGTTGCGGACCCGGGACAGCCGGTTGCGCACCGACGCGTGGCTGACGCCGAGCTCGCGGGCGGCCGACTCGTAGGAGTGGTCGCCGACGAGACACAGGTCGTAGACGCGGCGGTCCGGACCGGAGAGGGAGGCGACGGCCTTGTCGATCTGGGACTGGACCTCACCACGCAGCACGGCTTCGTCGACCACGTCGTGGCCGTCATCGAGCGAACGCCACTCATCGTCCAGCGACGTCGACCGTTGGCGCTCGCGCTGCACTCGGCGACGAGCGTTCAGGCCGTGGTACTTGGCGGTGACCAGCAACCACGGCAGCACCGATGCGTCGACGATCTGCACTGCGCGGGACTTGTTCCAGAAGGTGATGAACACGTCCTGCGTCACGTCCTCGGCCAGCACCGCGTCGCCCACGATGCTCAGCGCCTGCCAGTACACGGCTCGGACGTGGCGGTCGTACAGCTGCGCGAACGCCGACCGGTCCCCGACCCGAACGCGGTCGAGGAACGGGCCGTCGTCGGGGCCTGGCGGCACGTCGTCCATGACGAGACTCATCGGCGCCTCCTCTCACCTCAAGGTGTCGGGAGAACCGGAATCGTCTCACCCGACCAAACGCACACCGTCACACGATGGCTGACTCAGCGCCGTCACGTCCATCGTGCCGAGCTTGATGCCCAGTAACGCGAGCACGCCCGTCAGCACCGGGGTGAGGGCTGCGTTGACGAGGGCCAGCACGGGATAGACGACCAGGTTGAGCAACGAGCCCAGGCCCAGCAGGCTGTCCGGAGCGATCGACAGGTTCAGGTTCACGACGCTGCCGAACCTGTGGGTCTGCGGCAGGCCGTTGCCGCTGGGGAAGGTGAACGTGTGACTGCTGCCCGAGCTCGAGGCCACCGATCCTCGCAAGCCCAGCTCGAGCTTGAGGAGCAGCAGCGACACGATGGTCAGCTTGGCATCTCCGCTGCCGCCGTAACCGACGACGTTCGCCGCGGACGTCTGGGCGCTGATCGTCGCGGTGGGATTGCTGGTGGCACACGTCAGTGCGCTCAACGTCGCCGTGCCCTGGGCGACCTGGATGCCCAAGGAGATGTCAGCGGCCTTGGCGACGCCGCCGACGTCGACCCCGGTCCTCAGGTCGAGTCGCACCTGCGCCGTGCTGGCTGAGGTGCCGACGCCGCCACAGGCGATCACCGGTGGCTCGATGATCGTCAGCTTGGCATCGGCCAGGCTGATGCTGGCGACCGAGATGCCCAAACTCGACAGGTTCACCGCGTTCTTGCCGTTGGCGACGGTCGCGGCGGCGATGATCGCGGTGCCGGCGAAGTCGAGCGCGTTGACCTTGGCGCCGAGCCCGGCGTCGCCGGCGGTGTCGAGGTTCAAGAAGTCCGTGACGTTCACGGTCAGCCCCGTCACCTGGGCCGCGATGGTCTCGAGCACCGTGGCTTGGACGGCGTTGCCGCGCTGTTGCAGCACGGCCGCTTGTGCGATGAGCAGCTGGGCCAGTGACACGTTGGTGTCGTCCACCAGGCCGTGACCGGTGCCGGCCTTGAGCGCGACGTCGAGGTCGGCGAGCGGGACGTCGAGCCCCTTCAGGTCCACGAGTCCGGAGTAGCCACCCACGCCGAGATTGAGCTTCAGGATATTGTCGAGCAGCGGGCCGAGCGCGGATTCGCTGGTGTTCAGCACGACCGCCCGGGTGCCTGCCGAGAAGCACAGCGCCGCCGGGCTCGTGGTGCCGACGGCCGAGCGGCTCGTCGTGCCACTCGACGTCCCGATGACCGGTGCGAAGGCGTAGTCGACGGTGGCCGACGAGATGATCTTCACCGCGTCGCAGATGCCCGATCCGTTCGAGCTGGCGACGAACTGCTTCGTGACCGAGTCGATGTGGCCGGGGACGACGCTCAACGGTGCATCCTGGCCGATCGTCTTGCCCTGACGGGCCAAGCTCGTGTTGGCCTTGCTCTGCAGGGTCGTCGCGTTGCACGAGGGCAGCCACCGGGCCGTGTCCAGTGCGACGGCATCGGCGACGGCCTGCATGTCGCGCGCGGAGGCCCGGGACATGCCGAGGTCCACGGCGAACGCCGTGGCGGCCAGCACCACGACGACAGCGAGCGCCGTCAGCACGGCGACGGCTCCGCGTTCGTCCTCGCGACTGGGTCGGCGCTGCCAGCGACGGGTGATCATGACGTCGCCTGCACGGTCGACTGGAACTGGATCGTCTCGGGCAAGGTGACGCCCAGGCCGGGGAATGCCGGCACCAGCGGGTTGGCCCGGTAGTTGTACACGATCTTGACGGTGGCGCACTTTCCGGAGCCGCCGCTGCACGACGTGGTGGTCGCAGGGATCGTGCACGTGCCCACCGCCGAGCCGTTCTTCACCAGCGTCGTGCCGTTGCACTCGACCCCGTAGCCGGAGATGGCGTCGTTGACCGCGTTCAGCGCGTTGCTCTGGACGGTGGCGCTCGGTGTGCCTGCCGGTGCGACGGCGTAGACGCGGGCCCCCTCGGCCGTGGCCTGGCTGATGCCCTGCCGGACGGTGAGCATCATGCCGTAGCTGATGATGCCGAACAGCAGGGCCAGAAAGATCGGAACGACGAGCGCGAACTCGACCGCGGCCGCGCCTCGATCGTCGTGACTGCGCGCACGCAGACGAAACGACGGTGTCATAACACTCTCCCTCAAGTGTTCTCACACAGTCAGCGGCGACTGCCACTGAGTAGATCCGATTGCGACCCGAAATGCGGCCTCCCTACCGATTCCGGAACCGGGTCTATCGGGATTGTAGGGCGCCACGAGGACTACGTCACTGGCCCGAAGGGACTAGAGGGGTGGTCCTGGTGAATGCTTCTCGTGGCTGTGGCGAACAGGCCGGCTCTGGAACTACGATGGAGTCAGTCGTCGAGCGAGACTTGAGGGAGGTCGCGCGATGAGGGATCGATCACGGGAGTGGGTCGAGGCCGGAGCCACGTCGGTCGAATACGCCCTGTTGGCGGTGTTGATCGCAGCTGTCATCGCGACGGCGGTCGCTCTGCTCGGCTCGACCGTCGTGGGCCTGTTCGTCGTTGACTGGCCGTTCTGAGGCACCTTTACTCGACGCCGATTCAACTAGTCACAAAGAACTAGAGATAAATGACCCGTAACGATCATGTGCTTTCGATCGTTGTTCCCTAGTTTGGATGGCGGGAGGGCCACCGCGCAGTGGTGGCACATCAAACACTGAGGGAGAAAATCATGATCAAGTTCTACGCGACGCTCATGTCGTTCGTCTCGGACCTGGACAACCGCCGCGAGCAGAAGGGTGCGACCGCCGTCGAGTACGGCCTGCTGGTCGCCCTCATCGCCGCCGCGATCATCGTCGCCGTGACGGCGTTCGGCGACAACCTGACCAACATCTTCGACAACGTTTCCGACCGCGTCGGTGACGGCAGCGCCCCTGCTGCTGGCTGATCGGTTTCTGGAGAGGGGCGTGCGGGATTCCCACACGCCCCTCCTCCAACTCGCGAATCGCGTTTGCGGTTCGTAGGTCAGTTGAGCTGACCGCCCCGTCGGTGAGGAGAGGGAGCATCGGCGGTCCACCACTTCAGATCTGAGGGAGCAGAGATGAAGAAGCAAGTTGTGGCATTGATCGTCGCAGGGGCCCTGGCCCTGTTGGCGGTCGGTGCGTTGGTCGTGTACGCCAAGGGCGCCCAGGACCGGGCGCTGGAGGGCACCGAGACCATCGATGTCCTGGTCGCCAAGGAGGACATCGCGGTCAAGACGCCCGTGGCCGAGCTGGCCGACAAGGTCGCGGTCACCAAGGTGCCCAAGTCGGTCGCGCTCGACGGGGCGATCTCGTCGCTGGACAAGTTCGACGGTCAGGTCACGTCAGTGGCACTGGTGACCGGCGACCAGCTGTCGGCCGGCAAGTTGGCGACTCCCGACGACGTCAAGGGTGCCGTCGCGGTGCCGGACGGATTGCAGGAGCTGGCCATCTCGATCGCGGGTGAGCGATTCGTCGGCGGGCTGCCGAAGACCGGCGACAAGGTCGGTGTCTTCAGCTCGTTCACGCTGTCGGACGGCACCAAGCTGACCGGCAATCCGATCAACCAGCTGTTGGTGCTCAAGGTCGACAACGGGATCGCCGGTTCGGAGGACGCCGCCGGCACGATCGTGACGCTCGCCGTCACGAACAAGCAGGCCAAGCAGATCATCCACACCCGTGAGTTCGGGGCGATCTGGATGACCTTGCAGAACGACAAGACGAACACCGACGACGACGCGACGATCACGTACGAGGACGTGACCCCATGAACGACGTGCTGTTGATCGTAGGTGCCTCCGACGCGACAGCAGAGCAGATCGCGGGGACGATCGGCTACCGGGCCGTCGCACTGAGCTCGGCCACGGTGGCCCCTCCGGGCGTCAGCCTGCTGCGGGGTCTCGACCCCGCTCAGCTGCCGTCGGTCATGGTGTTCACCGACGAGATCTCGATCGACCGTTCGCTGCAGATGGCAGCCGAGGTCCACGTCGTCCGCCCGGACATCGATCTGGTGCTGATCGGCGAGCCGGACGCCCAGATGGTCCTCGAGGCGATGCGCTCGGGAATTCGCGACGTGGCGCCCTCGCTCGAGGACGCCGCGTGCCTGGCCAACCTGCGCTCGCGGCTCGACGCGCGCAGCGGGACGACGCGGGGTGGAAGCATCCCGCCACCGCCGGGCCCGGTCGACTTCGCTTCTCGCACCATGACGGTGTTCTCACCCAAGGGGGGTGTCGGCAAGACGACGTTGTCGGTGAATCTGGCGGTCGCGCTGGCGGAGATGTCGCCCATGGAAGTGGTGCTGGTCGACCTGGACCTG
>DATMSF010000278.1:0-1687 GCA_035565535.1 Aeromicrobium sp. | reverse complement strand
CGACCAACAGGTTGACGAAGATGCGCTGACCGTCTCGCCAGGACCGTTCGAGCCACTTGTAGTACCCCGACTCGTGCGTCAACGACTCCGGCGACGGCCAGTCCTTGAACGTCGGCCAACCGACCGGGTCGTGCGTCACGTTGCCGCTGAGCACGATCTCGGGCAGGGCGAGGTAGCCCTGGGTCGTCGAGTGGTCCTGGCAGTCCTTCAGCGCGTACACGACGCCGTACTTGTGCCACGGCGAACCGCAGTGGATCCCTCCGCCGAGGAAGCTCGTGGTGATCTCGTGCATGTGGTCGTCGATGTAGCCGCGAACCTCCTGGATCGCGGTGACACCGGCGAACGGGTCACCCTCGACGTTGACCTCGACCTCGGGCCACTGTGGGCAGCCCGTCGTCAGGCGGAACCGCCAGCCGTCCGTCACGCCGACGAGGGACTCGGTCAGCGTGAAGTCATTCGACGTGCCTTCGACGGTCCACTCGGCGTCCTCGCTGGGTTCGTCGGCGGCCGCGCCGTCGTGGTCGACGAACTGGCGGTCGACGTCCCACAACAGGTACCGGCCGAGCTCGATGGCCTGGAAGTGCACGGCGACCGCGGCATCCGCGTCGTCGACCAGCTCGTACGCGCTGCCGGCCTTGGTCAGGAACCGGCCGTCACGGGTGCTCATGGTGTAGCAGCGCCCCGCCATGTCGTAGCGGTCGGTCGGGACCGTGGTGGCGGGCGCGCGCTCGGCGGGGGTCAAGATCAGCGGCGGGTCGGGCTCCTGGCGGCGTTGCTCGGCGGCGCTGAGCGAGCCGACGGGTTCCACATCGGCCGTCGCATCGGCGGCGCCGGCGCTGGTCGGCACGCTGACAGCGGCGGTGAGCAGGAGGGCGGACACGGCGACCGCTGCGACTTTCAGGCAGTGCGATGGGTTCATCGACTGGATGAACGATGTGATGCACGTCGCGTCACGGGTTCGCGGTCAGAAGTTGGTCAACCGTCCAAATCTTGATCGGTGCGTCGCGGCAGACATGACAGGCACATCGCGGCGAACGCCAGTGCCCAGGCGATCAGGGCGATCCACGCCTCCGTCCGACCGATGGCCGTCAGGACGTGCCGACCGGCCTCACGGCCCAGGTCGTGGCTGCCGACTCCGTACATGCCGAGCGGGAACACGATGCTCCACAGCCCGACCTCGTACCGCAGCGGGATGCGATGGCGCACGTGTCGCCAGTAGCCGGCCAGCAGGAGGACGGGGATCAACCCGGTGCCGAAGGCCCAGAACACCGGCGTCAGCGCATCGATCAGTCGTCGGGCCGCCTCCAGGACCGGGGCGTCGACCATCGACAGGATCGTCGAACCGGCGACGACCGTGATGGCGGTCGCGCCCATCCCGACCCAGTACGGAGCGGTCAGCTCCGCAGGTTCGGGTCGGTGTCGCACGAGGCGCACCGCGACGACCAGTCCGATCAGCACGTAGAGCACGACGCCCACCGCCCATGCTGCGATCGCCGCCGCGGCCAAGACGTCACGGGCGGAGTCCACGCGTGGTTGCAGGGTGGCGGCCAGGACCGCCAGCGACTGGACCGCGACCGACGCGACGAACCAGGTGCCGTCGGCGTGATGAGTCAGGGTGCCGCGATTGCGTCCGGTCAGGCAGCATGCCGGTACGGCGTAGGCGAGAACCGCGCCGATGCACGTGGCC
>DATMSF010000277.1:0-1621 GCA_035565535.1 Aeromicrobium sp. | reverse complement strand
CGACGGCGGCATCCGCCGCGGCAGCGACATCGCGGTTGCCCTGGCACTGGGTGCGGACGCCGTGCTGATCGGTCGGCCGGTGCTGTGGGGTCTGGCCACGGGAGGCGAGCAGGGGGTCATCGACGTCCTGTCCCAGCTCGTCGAGGAGCTGCAGAACACCCTCGCCCTGGTGGGGTGTCCGTCGGTCAGGCAGCTGGACCGGTCGTTTCTCGCAACGCTGCCATGACGGCGAGCGCTGCCTGACGGCCCGCCCGGTTCGCGCCGATCGTGCTCGCCGATGGTCCGTACCCGACGAGCTGGACGCGCGGGTCCGCCACCGCGGTGGTGCCGTCCAGCTGGATGCCGCCGCGTGGGCTGCGCAGGCCGAGGGGAGCCAGATGATCGATCGCGTGCCGGAAGCCGGTGGCCCACAAGATCACGTCGACGGACTCGAATGTCCCGTCCGCCCACCGCACCCCGCCGGGTTCGATCCGATCGAACATGGGTCGTCGTGCGGCGTAGACCCCCATCCGTTCGGCCTCGCGCTCCTGATCGCGCAGGCGCAGGCCCGTCACGCTGACGACACTGCGTGGCGGTAGGCCCACCCGCACGCGCTCCTCGACCTTGGCGATCACCTCTCGCCCGATCTCGGGGGTGAACTCCTCGGTCGACCACACCGGTTCGCTACGGGTGGCCCACACGGCGTGCGCGGCCAGCGGCGCGATGGCCCCCAAGAACTGCACGGCCGACGCGCCACCGCCGAGGACCAGCACGCGACGGCCGCGAAAGTGCTCCGCCTCGCTGTAGTCGACGGTGTGCAGCTGCTCGCCCGCGAACGTCTCGATGCCGGGGTAGTACGGGACGAACGGGCGCGTCCAGGTGCCGGTGGCGTTCACCAGCGTGCGCGACGTCCACGTGCGGTCGCCGGCCGTGGTCAACAGGAGTCCGTCGCGGTCCTCGACGCGATCGACCAGCGCGGGGCGAAGGACCGGCAGGTTGAACGTCTCCTCGTAGTCGGCGAAGTACCGAGGGACGTATCGGTTCGCCTGCTCGCCGTCGACGTCGCCGGGTTGGTCGAGACCGGGCAGGTCGGCGACCCGGTGCACGTCACGCATCGTCAGCTCGTCCCACCGGTGTTGCCAGGCTCCGCCTGGGGCGTCGTTCGCGTCGAGCACGACGTGGGAGATGCCGCGACGAGCCAGGTGGTACGACGCCGACAGGCCCGCCTGCCCTGCGCCGATCACCAGGCTGTCGAGTGGACCCACGTCAGGTGCAACTCGACAGGTCGCCGAAATAGTCCTATATTCAACGGATGTTGAATAACGCGATCGAGGTGACGGACCTTCGTGTCGTGCGCGGTGGGCGCACGGTCCTGCCCGATCTTCGGCTGAGCATCCCGACCGGCCGCGTGACGGGACTCCTCGGGCCCAGCGGCTGCGGCAAGACGACCCTGATCCGTTGCCTGGCCGGCGTCCAGGAGATCGAGGCCGGGGAGGTCACGGTGCTGGGTGAAGCCGCCGGATCGCGGACGAACCGGGCCCGCGTCGCGTACGTGACCCAGTCCAGCTCGGTGTACCCGGACCTGACGGTTCGCCAGAACCTGGAGTACTTCGCTGCGCTGCACGGTGCCGCGTCGGACGCG
>DATMSF010000276.1:0-4306 GCA_035565535.1 Aeromicrobium sp. | reverse complement strand
CGGCGCAGCAGGATCGCCACCCACACGGCGGCGACGGCCCACGGGATGCCGACGAGCGAGAAGATCCCCACCGCTGCCGACACCACGGCGCACACGAACAGCACGGCGTGACCAGCACGTTTGCGGAGAGCGAGCGCCCAGACGGCGAGCAGGGAGGCCGCCGCGAGGATCGCCGTGACGCCACAGAACACCGCCGAGGTCGTCAGGGCCTGTCGGATGTCGTCCTCGGTCAGCCCCACCATCTCGGTGAACGGTGAGTCCAGCTGGAGGTCGACCAGCTCGTCGCGCGGCACCAGCGTGAAGACGGCCAGGTAGAACAGCGCGCCGGCCAGTGCCAGTCCGCTGGCGATCGCCGTGACGACGATGGTCGTCCGCACGCTCGCCGGCCGGCGCGTCATCGGTGGCGGAGGGATCGGGGACCCGGTCGACGCCGACTCGTAGCCCGCCGGTGGGGGCGGCGGGATCGAGAGGTGCGAGCTGCCGGGTGGTGGCGCGAACGGCGACGAGGGCGTCGACGACGGAACCGAGCGGCCGTTGACCAGGGCGAACCAGCGGCGCGCGTCCCGACCCCACAGCTGCACGATGGCGGCGACGGAGAAGGCTCCCGGAATCAGGCCGAACACTCCACCGCTGAGCACGAACAGCACCGCGACCACGGCGGCGACGACCGTCACGAGCACCCGCGACGCCAGGTCACCCCTGGCGGTGTAGATCGCTCCGACCAGACCGGCGACGAGGACCACGACGAGGACGTACAGCCCGTACCGCAGCACGTCCGCGACCCGGTCGACGTCGCTGATCGCCAATGCGTCGGCGATCTGGCCGTGCGCGTCCTGCATCTCCAAGGAGTCCCAGTCCGACAGCCAGCCGACGACGTACATGAGCAGCAGGGCGGACCCGATGCCCACGAACAGACACGCCGACGAGACGGCCGGCGGTCGAGGTGTCTTGGTAGAAGCCACGCCCCCATCCCATCACGCCGCGCCGAACCACCCCTCCGCAGGCGCGCGTTGAACACCATGAGGTCATGGTGTTCTGTCACTCCTCATGGCATGCATGCCATGAGGAGTGACAGATTTCCGTGGTGGGTCAGGCCGAGGTGACGGTCAGTGCGTCGGCCTCGGGTGTGCGGTCGACGACGACGGTCTCGCCATCGCGGACGTCGCCGGCCAGCAGCGCCTTGGCGAGGCGGTCGCCGATCGCCTGCTGGACCAGCCGCCGCAACGGACGGGCGCCGTACAGCGGGTCCCACCCGGTCAGGGCCAACCACTCCTTGGCCGCCTCGGTGACGTCGAGCGTGATCCGCCGAGCCGACAACCGCTTCTGCAGTGACGCCAGCTGCAGGTCGACGATGTGGGTCAGCTCGTCGGTGCCGAGGGCCTCGAACATGACGATCTCGTCGAGCCGGTTCAAGAACTCCGGCTTGAAGCTGGCCTTCACGACGTCCATCACGGCATCCCGCTTGGCCTGGTCGTCCAGCTCGGTCGAGATCAGGAACTGGCTGCCCAGGTTGGAGGTCAGGATCAAGATCGTGTTGCGGAAGTCGACCGTGCGGCCCTGGCCGTCGGTCAACCGGCCGTCGTCGAGCACCTGCAGCAAGATGTCGAACACCTCGGGGTGTGCCTTCTCGACCTCATCCAGCAGGACGACCGAGTACGGACGCCGACGCACGGCCTCGGTCAGCTGCCCGCCCTCGTCGTAACCGACGTAGCCGGGAGGCGCCCCGACCAACCGCGACACGGAGTGCTTCTCGGAGTACTCGCTCATGTCGATGCGGATGATGGCCCGTTCGTCGTCGAACAGGAACTCCGCCAGCGTCTTGGCCAGCTCGGTCTTGCCGACACCCGTGGGGCCCAGGAACAGGAACGAACCCGTCGGGCGGTCGGGGTCGGCGATGCCGGCGCGCGAACGACGGACGGCGTCGGAGACGGCCTTGACCGCTTCGGTCTGGCCGATCAGACGTTGACCGAGCACCTCTTCCATCCGCAACAGCTTGCCGGTCTCGCCCTCGAGCAGTCGGCCCGTCGGGATGCCGGTCCACGCGGCGACGACCTCTGCGATGTCGTCGGCCGTGACCTCCTCGTGGACCATGCGGTCGTCGGCGGCCACCGAGTCCTCGGCAGCCTGCGCGGCCGCGAGCTGCTGTTCCATCTGCGGGATCTCGCCGTAGAGGAGTCGACTCGCGGTCTCCATGTCACCCTCACGCTGAGCGCGGTCGGCCGCGACTCGCACCTCGTCGATGCGCTTCTTGATGTCGCCGACAGCATTCAGACCGGCCTTCTCGGCCTCCCACCGCTGCTCGAGCGCACGCAGGGTCTCGGCCTTGTCGGCCAGCTCGGCACGCAGCTTGTCCAACCGCTCCTTGCTGGCTTCGTCCTCCTCCTTCGACAGGTGGAGCTCCTCCATCTTCAGGCGGTCGACGCCACGTCGCAGCTCGTCGATCTCGACCGGGCTGGAGTCGATCTCCATCTTCAACCGGCTGCTGGCCTCGTCGACCAGGTCGATCGCCTTGTCGGGCAGCTGCCGACCGGGGATGTACCGGTCGGACAACGTGGCGGCGGCGACGATCGCGGCGTCGGCGATCTCGACCCCGTGGTGCGCCTCGTACTTCTCCTTGATGCCGCGCAGGATCGCGATGGTGTCCTCGACGGACGGCTCGGCGACCAGCACCTGCTGGAAGCGACGTTCCAGCGCAGGGTCCTTCTCGATCCGCTCGCGGTACTCGTCGAGCGTCGTGGCACCGATCAGGCGCAGCTCGCCGCGCGCCAGCATCGGCTTGAGCATGTTGCCGGCGTCCATCGAGGAGTCGCCTCCGGCGCCGGCGCCCACGACGGTGTGCAGCTCGTCGATGAACGTGATGATCTGCCCGTCGGACTCCTTGATCTCGTTCAGCACGGCCTTCAGGCGTTCCTCGAACTCGCCGCGGTACTTCGCCCCGGCGACCATGGCCGCGAGGTCGAGCGCGATGAGACGGCGGCCCTTGAGCGAGTCGGGCACGTCACCGTCGACGATGCGCTGGGCGAGACCCTCGACGACGGCGGTCTTGCCCACCCCGGGCTCACCGATCAGGACGGGGTTGTTCTTGGTGCGCCGACTCAGCACCTGGACGACGCGACGGATCTCGCCGTCGCGACCGATGACCGGGTCGAGCTTGCCCTCGCGGGCGACCGCCGTCAGGTCGACGCCGTACTTCTCCAAGGACCGGTACTGGTCCTCGGCGTCTGCGCTGGTCGCGCGGGCGTTGCCACGCACCTCGGTGAACGCGGCCTGGAGCGACTCAGGGGTGGCGCCCAAGCGGCGCAGCGCGTCGGCTGCCGGCGACTCGACGGTCGCGATGGCCACGACGAGGTGCTCGGACGAGACGAACTCGTCGCCGAGCTGCGACGCCAGGTCCTGGGCGCGCTGCAGCACCTCGTGCGACGACCGGGACAGCCCGGGATTCTGCACCGAGGATCCCGAGGCGGACGGCAGGGCGCCGAGCGCGGTGGTCAGCTCCTGGCCCAGGGCGCCGGCATCGACGCCGGCCGCCTGGACGAGCGGTGCCGTCGTGCCGCCCTCCTGCGTCAGCAGGGCGTACAGGACGTGTGCCGGCTCGACCGCCGGGTTGCCTGCGGCTGCGGCCGCCGAGATCGCGCTGCCCAGCGCCTGCTGGCTGCGCGTCGTGAACTTCGCGAGATCCATGGGTGGTTGCTCCTGGTCCGAACTGGTGTCATCGAGTACAACGACGACAGAGTTGAGTCCATTCCGCTCAACTTTGAGGTTTTCTACCAGATCAGCGATTTCACGTCGCGGCGGAGGGGGTCAGTAGCCGCTGAAGTAGTCGGTGCGGATCTTGCGTGCGTGGCGACGCAGCCCGGGGCGGACCGCGTTGACCATCGCCGGCGGGCCCGAGACGTAGACGTGACGAGAGGCCAGATCGGGTACGGCATCGATGACGACCGCGGCGGTCAGCACCGGGGACTCGATCCAGGTCCAGCCCTCGGGCAGCGGCGACGGACAGGTGGGAGCGACGATGACGACGCGGCAACCCGAGAGGCGGTCCGCGAACGGAACGGTGCCCCCGTCGGGCAGTCCGTAGACCAGCACGACGTCTCGGCCTCCTCCCGCCAGATGGCTGAGGAACGGCGTGACACCGATGCCGCCGGCGACCAGTGCCAACGGCACCGACCGGTCGCCGGGGAGGACGAAGTCGCCGGCGACCCCGGTCGCGCGGACGACGGCGCCCGGCTCCAGCCGCACCAGCTCACGCTTGAACGACGACGACGGGTCGGGGACGCGCAGTCCCACGTGGACCGTCTCGGCGTCG
>DATMSF010000275.1:0-4194 GCA_035565535.1 Aeromicrobium sp. | reverse complement strand
AAGTCCTCGACCAGGTGGCCCAGGGCGTCGTCGTCCAGGTCGTTGCTCAACGACGTGAACCGGCTCAGATCGACGAAGCCGACCGTCAGGTTCGTCGAGTGCAGGTCCTCGTCCTCGCCGAACGCCTCGATGCGTGACGTCGCGGCCGCCAGGTGGCGCCGCCAGGCGTACAGCATCAGCTGCTCGAAGCCCGGACCTGCGAGCTCGGCCAGCTCCACAGCCCGTTCCAACCGACTGTCGGCCCGACCGGAGACGACGTCGCGCTCGACCTGCTCGACGAGCGCCTCGACCTGCCAGTCGGCCAGCCGCGACATGGTCCGCCCGAGCGCGCGGGTGATGCGATGCACGCTCTGCTCGTCCAGCAGCCCGGTCCGGACCGCATCGCCGACCGAGGCCAGTGCCGCGACGTCGGCCGGACCGAACGCCTCGGCGTCCTCGACGTCGGCGAAGCCCAGGGCACGCCACAGCCGACGCGCCGCTTCGTAGTCGAAGCCGCTGCGCTCCGACACGTCGCGACCCGTCAGGTCCAGACCGTGTCCCAAGATCAGCTCGACGAGCCGTTCCCGCAGGGCAGCGCGGTCGGCCTTCCGGAGCCTGGGCTCAGACCCCTTCATCGCGAGAATCGGCCTGATGGGCCGACATCACCAGATTGCTGACCGTGCGATGGAAGTCCTCGATGCGCGGGATGTCGTTGAGCCGCAGCCCGGCCTGTTCACTGGCGTCGTGGATCACCAAGGTGCCACAGCCCAGAATGCGATCGTTGAGGTTCTTCTCGAACGCGACGTCGTTGACGCGGCTCAACGGAATTACTCGACCGCTTCGCGTCAGGATCCCCTTCTGCTCCACGATGCGCTTGTTCGTCAGGGTGTAGGTCCACGTGACCCACCGCAGCCAGGGCAGCACCGAGCCGGCGACGATGAGCGCCAGGCCGAGCACCAGGACGAGCCACTTGAGGTTGCCACCCATCCGGTCGCCGCTGATGGACATCAGGTACCCCGTGATCCCCGCGACAACCAGCAGGATCAGGAACGGCACGATCAACACCTTCAGGTGCGTACGCGTCGTGGCGATGGTCTCTTCACCGTCGATCATCAATTTGCGCGGCAGGCTCATGAGCGAAGTCTGTCACGTCACCTCATCAG
This sequence comes from Aeromicrobium sp., assembly GCA_035565535.1. GTDB lineage: Bacteria > Actinomycetota > Actinomycetes > Propionibacteriales > Nocardioidaceae > Aeromicrobium. The sequence continues at coordinate 3,052 of DATMSF010000275.1, read as the reverse complement.
GCGCGACGCTCCACGGCAGTTCACTTGAACACCATGAGGTCATGGTGTTCGTGCACTCCTCATGGCACGCAAGCCGTGAGGAGTGCAGGAAGTCCGTGGTGGGTCAGGCCGGACGGACGTGGGTGACGTCGCCCGCGCTGACAGCCACTCCGTCGACCACCAGCCGCCCGTGCTCGTCGATCGTCTCGACGAGTCCGTCCAGATCCGTGCCGTCGGGCAGGTGAACTCGGACCTGCTGGCCGACCGTCACGCACCGTTTCACCACCTCGTCGCGCAGCCCGGCCGCGGCATCCCCGCCTGCACTCACCCACGCGCGATAGAGCTGCTCGAGGTGGGTGAGCACCACTGCCAGCACGTCGGTGCGATCCACGCGTGTAGCGCCCTCCAGCAGCAAGGAGGTCGCCGTGGGCACCGGCAGCTCGTGGCGGTCCAGCGTCACGTTCAGACCCAATCCGACCACTGCGGCAGGACCCGTCGGCGTCTCGACCCGTTCCAGCAGGATCCCGGCGAGCTTGCGCCCCTCGACCAGGACGTCGTTGGGCCACTTGACCGAGCTCGCCACACCGAGCTCTTGTGCTGCCGCATCGACGGCCGCACCGGTCAGCAGCGGCAACCACACCCACGCAGCAGCCGGAACATCAGGTCGCAGCACCACCGACACCGCGATCGCGGCGCCGTCCACGGTCTCCCACGAGCGGTCCAAGCGGCCCCGTCCCGCAACTTGACGCTCCGTGGTGACGACGAGGCCTTCGGCGGCGCCGGCCCGCGCAGCCTCGGCGGCGTCGGCATTCGTGCTGCCGGTCGACTCCAGCACCCGAATCTCGGTCCACAACCGATCCGGTCCGGTGACCGACGCCCTTAGTTCTCCTGGATTGATCGGGCGGCGATCAGGGCCGGAAATCATCATGGGTCCAGCCTCACATATCGTCGCGATGCGCGGCTCGTTACAGTGACCTGCGTGACCGAAGCCGAAAGAATCACCGAGCATCCCGAGCTGCACACCACCGCCGGCAAGCTCCAGGATTTCCTGCACCGCCGCGAGACCGCTGAGGTCGAGATGGCGGCTCGCGCCCACGAGAAGCAGAGCGCCCGCGGCCGCCAGAGTGCCCGCGACCGCGTCAACCAGCTCCTTGACGAGGGTTCGTTCGTCGAGCTCGACGCTCTTGCGCGCCACCGCGCGACGGCGTTCGGCCTGGACAAGAACCGCCCGCTCGGCGACGGCGTCATCACCGGGTACGGCACGATCGACGGCCGCCAGGTCTGCGTGTTCAGCCAGGACTTCAGCGTCTTCGGCGGCTCGCTCGGGCAGGTGTACGGTGAGAAGATCGTCAAGGTCATGGACCTGGCCATCAAGTCCGGTTGTCCCATCATCGGCATCAACGAGGGCTCCGGCGCCCGCATCCAAGAAGGCGTCGTCTCGCTGGGCCTGTACGGCGAGATCTTCCAGCGCAACGTGCACGCGTCGGGTGTCATCCCGCAGATCAGCCTGATCATGGGCGCCAACGCCGGTGGCCACGTGTACTCCCCTGCCGTCACCGACTTCGTGATCATGGTCGACAAGACCTCGAACATGTTCATCACGGGCCCGGACATCATCAAGACGGTCACCGGTGAGGACGTCACGATGGAGGATCTGGGCGGCGCCCGCACCCACAACACCAAGAGCGGCAACGCTCACTACATGGGCGTCGACGAGCTCGACGCGATCGAGTACGCCAAGGCGCTCATCAGCTTCCTGCCGCAGAACAACATGGAGGAGCCCGAGCCGTACGACACGGTCGTCGATCTCGAGCCGTCCGCCGAGGATCTTGCGCTCGACACGCTCATCCCCGATTCGGCGAACCAGCCGTACGACATCCGCACCGTCATCGAGACCGTCGTCGACGATCAGGACTTCCTCGAGGTCCAGCCGCTGTTCGCGCCGAATCTGGTGATCGGCTTCGGCCGCGTCGAAGGTCGCAGCGTCGGCGTCGTCGCGAATCAGCCGATGCAGCTGGCGGGCTGCCTCGACATCGATGCGTCGGAGAAGGCTGCACGTTTCGTCCGCACGTGCGATGCGTTCAACATCCCAGTCCTGACGTTCGTCGACGTTCCGGGCTTCCTGCCCGGCACCGACCAGGAGTGGAACGGCATCATCCGGCGCGGCGCCAAGCTGATCTACGCCTACGCCGAGGCCACGGTCCCGCTCGTCACCGTCATCACCCGCAAGGCGTACGGCGGTGCCTACGACGTCATGGGATCGAAGCACCTCGGTGCCGACATCAACATCGCGTGGCCGTCGGCCCAGATCGCCGTCGTCGGCGCGTCCGGCGCGGTGGGCATCCTGTACCGCAAGGAGCTGGCAGCCGCTGAAGATCCCGAGGCGCTGCGCGCGCAGCTGATGACCGAGTACGAGGACACGCTGTGCAACCCGTACCTGGCCGCTGAGCGTGGTTACGTCGACCAGGTCATCGCTCCGCACCAGACCCGCGCCGAGATCATCAAGTCGCTGCGTCTGCTGCGGACCAAGCGTGAGACGCTGCCGCCCAAGAAGCACGGGAACATCCCGCTGTGACGACCGCTGAGAGCTCGACCGAATCGACACCGGTCACACCGGTCCTGCGTGTCGTCAAGGGCGACCTGACCGAGGAGGAGCTGGCTGCACTGGTCGCGGTCGTGGCCGCACGCAACGCCGCGGCTGCCCATGCAGCGCGGGCTGCCAAGCCCCGGCCCCGTTCGGAGTGGGGTCACCCGCGGCGCTCGGTCCGCCGGCCGCACCCGGTCGGTCCCGATCAGTGGCGCCGCTCCGCCTGGGGGTGACGTTCCGTCGGCGACGCCAGTGCGGGGCCGGCCCGGTACGCGCACACGGCGACCGCCACGTACGGTGTCGACGAACGCACCGTGAGGAGAAGCCATGAGAGTCGTCCTGGCCTCGCAGTCGCCTGCACGCCTGGCCGTGCTGCGCTCGGCAGGTATCGAGCCCGAGGTGATCGTCTCGGGTGTCGACGAGGACCAGGTGCAGTCGCCCAACCCGGCCAACCTCGCGTCGGCTCTCGCGCAGCTGAAGTGCCGT
>DATMSF010000274.1:0-8157 GCA_035565535.1 Aeromicrobium sp. | reverse complement strand
CCCAGTAGGAAGTCGCCCGATCCGCCGCACACCGCGACCGTGCTGATCTGCCGGTCGAGGTCACCGGCGACACGCCCGGCGCTGTGGTGGTCCGGCAGCACCGACCGCACGCGCTGTGCGAACTGGCGAAGTGTCGTCGGTTCGGTCAGCGAGCCGATGCGGCCGCTACCACGATCGGCGGGACGCGTGGCGATCTCGACGACCTGGTGAGCGACCTCCTCGTACGGGTGCGCGGCGATCATCGCGGTGCGGATCCGTTCTCGCAGGTTCCGGTCGGCGACCAGCTCGAGCCGGGTCTCCTCGACCTGCTCGACCTGGCCCACCTGGCCCAGTGCCGGGTGGGCGCCGGCCAGCGGTCGGAACTGCCCCGCCCCGGTCGACCGGAAGGCCGTCCGGTCGTAGTCGCCGACCTGGCCGGCGCCCGCGTCGTGCATGGCAGCGGCGACGGCGTCGGCATCCGCGGACGGCACGTAGACGGTCCAGGCATCCAACGGCGGTTCCGGGTCGGGGTCGAGCGGCCGCAGATCGGTCACGCCGAGGGCCAGCGCCATCGACTCCGAGACGCCGAGCGCCGGGCTGTCGGCATTGGTGTGGCAGGTGTGCAGGGCGATGCCGTTGCTGATCAGGGTGTGAGCCACCCTACCCTTCGGGGTCGTCGCGGCGAACGACGTGACGCCCTTGAGCCAGAGCGGATGATGCACCACGACCAGGTCGGCGCCCCACTCGACGGCTTCGTCGGCGACGGCCTGCACGGGGTCGACGGCGAACAGCACCTTCGACACGGCCGCGGCCGGATCACCCACGACCGTCCCGACAGCGTCCCAGTCGTGTGCCTGACGCGGGTCGTACCACCCGTCCAGCACGGCGACGACATCACGCAAGGTCACGGTCTCCGACATGCGGATCAGCCTAGTTCGTGCCCGCCGCGCTCCTGATCGGCATCGTCCGCCCGGCGTCGACGCGTCACGAACCACGCGGTCGCGGCCACGGCGAACGCCAGCGGCCACCACGGGACCCCCGGACGGTCGTCGGACTCGTCCGGCGGCATCGTCACGGCCGGGGAGGCGCCGCCCGATGACGGGGACGCCGTGGGAGTCGGGGTGGGCGTGGGCAGATCGGAGCCGAGGTCGGCCCCGCCCTCCTCGATCTGCTTCTCGACGTCGTCACGCAGCCGGTCCCGCTCGGCCTCCGCGCGCGCCTGTGCTGCGCCCTGCGCCAAGCCCGCTTCGTACCCGTCGTCGTATCCCTCGTCGCGACCGTCGAGGTAGCCGGCGTCGCTGCCGCGATAGAAACCGCTCTCGTAGGCCCGCTGCAGCTGCGGATCGTCCGGGTACGCCACATCAGGTGTCGGCTCGGCCGACGCCGCTGCCGGAACGGCCATCAGCGCGATCGCCACCGTCGCGGCGATCCGTCGGGTCCACGTGGTCACGCAGAGCACAACGACATCGAGCGATCGGGGTGACGTGGGCGAAGAGGGGCTCGAACCCCCGACCTTCCGGGTGTAAACCGGACGCTCTGACCAGCTGAGCTATTCGCCCTGGGCGATCAAGTATCGCAGGTTCCGCACGAAGGCACGGCCGCCAGGGTCTCGGGTCCCTGGCGGCCGCTGTTCACATCGAACCAGACGGCGGGGTCGCTGTGCGCAGAATAGGAAAATTCTCAGGAAAGTCTCGGTAGCGCGTCGAGGTGGTCCTGCACGTTGCGCCGCTCCGCCATCGGGCGGTGCACGCTCCAGCACACCTCACCATCGGGGCGCACCAGGAACGAGCTGCGGGTCGCTGCGCCGAGTCCCTCGTCGAAGCAGTCGTACGCACGAGCCACGTCGCCGTGGGGCCAGAAATCGCTGGCCAGGGCGAACGTCAGGTCTTGCGCGTCGGCCATGGCGCGCAGCGAGTAGATCGGATCACACGAGACCCCCACGACCTGAACATTCGCGGCGCGGAACGCACCCAGGTACTGCTCCAGATCGCCCAGCTCGGCCGAGCAGATCGAGCTGAACGCGAACGGGAAGAACACCAGCAGCGTCGGACTGCCGTCGCCGATGGGGCTGAGGTCCTCACCGTGCTGCGTGCGCAGGACGAACCGTGGCGCCGCAGAGCCGACCGCCGGGTGGGTCACGTCAACGCTTGTGGGTCGACAGCTTGGTGGACGCCCAGTCCGCCGATGCCGAGGACGTCGTGGTCGTCGACAGGCCGGCGATCGGTGCCGCCTCGGCGATGTCGGCGCCCTCGACGTAGCCCGGGCGACCGACCTTCGGCGTGAACAACCACACCGGGCCCCCCTCGACGAGATCGCGCAGCGTGTCGACGAGCGCGTCGACCAGGTCGCCGTCACCGTCACGCCACCACAGGATCACCCCGTCGGCGACGTCGCCGTAGTCCTCGTCGACCAGAGCATTTCCGGTCAGGTCCTCGATCGCGACCCGTAATGCCTCGTCGACATCGTCGTCCCAGCCCAGCTCCTGGATGACGGTGCCGGGCGTGAAGCCCAACTTGGCCGCGTCCAACGGACCCTCCTCGTGTGATCGTGCGTTCGATGTTCGGTGTTCCCAGAACCTACTCGTCCGTAGTGTGAGCGGCCCGGTTACGGAGATCACACTAGCGAACCCCGAGTGGGAGTATGGAGGTGTCCACAAGACGTCCCAAGGAGTCCCCATGCCGCAATCCGGCGCATCAGGCAGCAATCGGCCCCCCATCATCCACGAGGGGCTGCCCACCCAGCTTCCCGACATCGACCCCGACGAGACCGCCGAATGGGTCGGATCGCTCGACCAGATGGTCCAGGACCGCGGTCGAGGGCGGGCTCGTTACGTCATGCTCCGACTGCTGGAACGCGCCCGTGAGCAGAACGTCGGCGTCCCCGCGCTGCGCAGCACCGACTTCATCAACACGATCCCGCCCGAACGTGAACCGTGGTTCCCCGGCAACGAGGAGATCGAGCGCCGCATCCGCAGCATCATCCGCTGGAACGCCGCCGTCATGGTCTCGCGTGCCAACCGTCCCGGCCTGGGCGTCGGCGGCCACATCGCCACGTACCAGTCGGCCGCAAGCCTGTACGAAGTCGGCTTCAACCACTTCTTCCGCGGCCGCAAGCACCCGGGCGGAGGCGACCAGATCTACTTCCAGGGTCACGCCTCCCCCGGCATCTACGCGCGCAGCTTCCTGGAAGGCCGGCTCAGCGAGCAACAGCTCGATCGGTTCCGCCAGGAGAAGTCGCACGGCGCCGGAAACGGCCTGTCGTCGTACCCGCATCCGCGGCTGATGCCCGACTACTGGGAGTTCCCGACCGTCTCGATGGGCCTGGGCGCGATCAACGCGATCTACCAGGCGCGCTTCAACCGCTACCTGGCCAACCGCGGCATCAAGGACACCAGCCAGCAGCGCGTGTGGGCCTTCCTCGGCGACGGCGAGATGGGTGAACCGGAGTCGCTCGGCGCGATCGGTCTCGCGGCCCGCGAAGAGCTCGACAACCTGACGTTCGTGATCAACTGCAACCTGCAGCAGCTCGACGGACCGGTCCGCGGCAACGGCAAGATCATCCAGGAGCTGGAGTCGTTCTTCCGCGGAGCGGGGTGGAACGTCATCAAGGTCGTGTGGGGCCGCGAGTGGGACGACCTGCTCGCCCGCGACACCGACGGCGTGCTCGTCAACCAGATGAACCGCGTCCCGGACGGCGAGTTCCAGACCCTGTCGGTCGAGTCCGGCGCGTACAACCGCGAGCACTTCTTCGGGCCGGATCCGCGTCTGCGCAAGATCGTCGAGCACCTGACCGACGAGCAGATCGAGCGGCTGCCGCGCGGCGGTCACGACTACCGCAAGGTCTACGCGGCGTTCGACGCCGCCACCAAGCACACGGGGCAACCGACCGTCATCTTGGCCCACACCATCAAGGGCTGGTTGCTGGACTCGTTCAAGGGCCGCAACGCGACGCACCAGATGAAGAAGCTGACCAAGGACGACCTGAAGGGCTTCCGCGACCGGCTCAACATCCCGGTATCGGACGCCCAGATCGACGGCGACGACCTGGCGCCGTTCTTCCACCCGGGTGCGGACAGCGACGAGATCCAGTACATGGTGGCGCGGCGCGACGCCCTCGGCGGCGGGATGCCGCACCGGGTCGTCGAGCCCGTGGCGGTCAAGCTGCCCGAGCCGACCATGTACGACGAGCTGAAGAAGGGCTCGGGCAAGCAGCAGGTCGCCACGACCATGGCGTTCGTCCGGCTGCTCCGCGACCTGATGAGGGACCCCGAGGTGGGCCCGCGCCTGGTGCCGATCGCCCCAGACGAGTACCGCACGTTCGGCATGGACTCGATGTTCCCGTCCGCCAAGATCTACAACCCGTCGGGTCAGACGTACGAGTCGGTCGACCGCAAGCTGCTGCTGGCCTACAAGGAGTCACCCCAGGGACAGCTGCTCCACGAGGGCATCAGCGAGGCCGGGGCGCTGGCGTCCGCGATCGCCGCCGGCAGCGCGTACTCGACGCACGGCCAGCCGATGATCCCGGTCTACATGTTCTACTCGATGTTCGGCTTCCAGCGCACCGGCGACTCGATCTGGGCGATGGCCGATCAGCTGGCGCGCGGTTTCCTGGTCGGTGCCACCGCCGGCCGCACGACCCTGACGGGTGAGGGTTTGCAGCACGCCGACGGCCACTCCCCGCTGCTGGCGGCCACGAACCCGGCCGTGGTCCACTACGACCCGGCGTACGGCTACGAGATCTCGCACATCGTGCAGGACGGACTGCGCCGCATGTACGGCAGCGACGACGCCCATCCGCACGGGGAGGACGTCATCTACTACCTGACGGTCTACAACGAGCCGTACCAGCAGCCCGTCGAACCCGAGGGCGTCGACGCCGAGGGCATCTTGCGCGGTGCCTACCTGCTCGAGCGAGCCGACGGCAGCGCGACGGCACGCATCATGGCATCGGGTGTCTCGGTGCCATGGGCGCTCGACGCGCAGCGCATGCTCGCCGAGCGGTACGGTGTCGCCGCCGACGTGTGGTCGGTGACGTCCTGGAACGAGATCGCGCGCGACGGTGTCGCGACCGAGCAGTGGAACCTGAACCACCCGGCCGAGGATCCGCGTTCGGCGTGGATCACGCAGAAGCTGAGCGGGTCGTCGGTGGTGACCGTTGCCGTCAGCGACTTCATGCGCGCCGTGCCCGACCAGATCGCTCGGTGGGTGCCGGGACCGTGGCAGTCGTTGGGCGCCGACGGGTTCGGCTTCGCCGACACCAGAGCCGCGGCGCGACGCTTCTTCCAGATCGACGCCGAGTCGATCGTGGTCGCCGTCCTCAACGAGCTGGCCCACCACGGCCGGCTGGACCGTCAGGTCGCCGCTCAGGCGTATGCCGACCTGCGGATCGACGATCCGACGGCCGTGGCCGGCGTGGCACAGGAAGGTGCCGACGCCTGAGGATCTCGTAGACTCCAGTGGTGCAGTCGACCGCTTCCGTGACCGAGCAGCTCGTCGACATCGTCGTGCGCGTGCTCGGCTGCCAGCCGTCCAATGTGGTCCCGGCGGCCGACTTGAAGAAGGACCTCGGCGCCGACTCGCTGACGATCGTCGAGATCGGCGAGGAGCTGGGACGACGGTTCGACGTCTACCTGACCGACGCGACGATCGACGGGCTGACCACGGTGGAGTCCGCGGTGAACGCCGTCGTGCGCCACGACGGCTCGGGTCCGCGGCGGGGCGACCACCGTCCGGTGCCGAAGAACTTCGTGGCCGCGCCGTACGCCGCGCCCGCCGATGCCGGCGCAGAAACCGAACGCACGCCGTCCGGATCCGTCACCCACACCGACAGCCATCTGCTGACCGGCCCCGTCGAACCCGAGGTGGCCGAGAAGCGCGCCCTGTCCGCGATCAAGTGGCTGGCCGTCGTCGGCATCGTGGTCGGCGGGATCATCGGCCTCGGGACGTCAGCGCTGGTCGGCGCGTCCGGCATCGACGAGGTGAGCCTTCCTCCGCTCCCCACGACGGCCGCACCCCAGCCGACCGCGACCCAGAGCAGCCCCACGCCGACCCCCACGCCCACCGAGACCTACGACCCCACTCCCGAGCCCACCCTGACGACCGAGAACGCCCGCGTCGCACCCGGTGAGCGATTCATCCTCACCGGCCGCCTCCCCGACGTCGGCGAGGGCGCGAAGCTGCAGGTGCAGGTCCGTGAACCCGGCACCGGTTGGGACGACTTCCCGGTGGAGGTGACGACCCGCGACGGGGGTGAGTTCAAGACCGAGCTGTGGACGTCGCGTACCGGCGAGCGCGAGTTCCGCCTGATCCACGAGCAGACCGGCGCCACGACGCCGACCGTCGAGGTCACGATCGGCTGACGCCCAGACCCGGGTCGTTCACACCACCTGGTGCAGCCAACGCACCGGCGCGCCGTCGCCGGCGTGGCGGAACGGTTCGAGCTCGGCGTCCCATCGCGTGCCCAGCAGCGCGTCGAGCGCGGTGTCGATGTCGACGTCGCCGGTGGCGACCTTCACCCGGATCGCCTTGATCCGGTCCTCGGGAATCATGATGTCGCCGTGCAGACCCACCGCGGCGTGGAACAGCCCCAACGACGGCGTGTAGGAGTAGCGGGCACCCTCGGTGGTCGCGGTGGACTCCTCGGTGACCTCGAACCGCAGCTGCTCCCAGCCGCGCAGCGACGACGCCAGCGCGGCAGCGGTACCGGCAGCGGCCTGCCAGGACAGCTCTCCGCGGTAGGTGCCCTGCTCGGCCGGTTGCTTGACCCACGCCACGTCCACGCGATCACCCAGCACGTTGGCTGCTGCCCACTCGATGTGCGGCAGCAGCGCGGACGGTGCTGAGTGCACGAAAAGGACACCCCGCGTGCGGGGCTGTGGCGTCATGCTCTTCATCGGTGCCTCCCTGATTCGCCTTCCCCAGCGTCAGCGGATGCACTCGTTGTCCCACCATTGTGGCCGAAACGGCTGGTCAAGACAATATGCAGCGCCGTGAAGCGTCGGTGCTCAGTCCACGAGGTGCAGGTCGGTGACGCCAAGAGAGGACCACACGTCCAGGACCGTCTGCTTGTCGTCCCAGGCCGCGACGGGGTCGAATCCGTCGTCGAGCAGCAGCTGCCACATCTCGGCCTTGACCACGGTGTCTGGGCGATAGTCACCGACGATGCGCAGGTACAACGCGTCGTATCCGATGTCGTGCCTGGTCAGCCAGTCGATCGCCTGATCACGCCAGATGAACTCGCGCGACGAGACCACGACGACGGCCAGGCCGGCGGCACGATCGGCGCGAGCTGCGTCAGCGACCCGGTCGACCGGTGGGCAGTCGGCCGCCGCGGCGTGAAAGGCGTGGAAGTTCTTGTCCTTGCCGGTGACCAGCTGCTCGATCGACGACGTGTCGCACAGGCACCCGTCGAGGTCGTAGATCACCGCGTCGCGCATGCGTCGATCGTAATCAGTAGGGCGGGCGGGACTTGAACCCGCGACCCAGGGATTATGAGTCCCCTGCTCTGACCAGCTGAGCTACCGCCCCAACGGGAATCACCCTAGTGGGCGGCGGTCGAGAGGTGTTGCTCCCCCACTTGGACTCGAACCAAGAACCTGCCGATTAACAGTCGGCTGCTCTGCCAATTGAGCTATAGGGGACAGGCGCCGCGACCTCCGGCGCACGAGTGACGATCCTAGCAAGCCTGCCGCGCAGCTGTCGCATCGCCTCCGCCTCGATTCGACGCACGGCGGACTCGGTCAGCGCGAGCCGACGAGCCGTCGCCCGACGCGACATCGGCGCCAAACCGTCGCGGACTCCGTACCGCAGGCGAATGACGTCGGCCGCGACCGGATGGAGGCCCGTCAGCCAGTCCTCGGCCGATTCGTCCTGACCTCGAGACGCGATCTCGGCCGGCCATTCCTCGGCGATACGTGATCGGCGCAGCTCGGTGAGCACGGCACCGCGAACCCAAGCCCACGCATACGTCGCCAGCCGCACCCCACGGTCCGGGTCGTAGCGACGCAGCGCGTCCATCCAGGCGATCATCCCGGCCTGGACCGCATCGTGCAGGACATCGCCGCGCGCGCCGACCATCAGCGCGTGCTGAGCGACGGGTCTCAGGCCCGCCAGCACGAGCTCCTCGCGAGCTCGCCGGTCTCCCGCGCGAGACCTGTCGACGAGCTCGCGCTCGGCGTCG
>DATMSF010000273.1:0-3420 GCA_035565535.1 Aeromicrobium sp. | reverse complement strand
ATCGGGCACTCCCACCGCCGCGCCGTCCTGCTGATGTACATGTGTGCTGCGCTGGTGGCCTTCGGCAGTGTCGTCATCAGCTTGTTCAGCGGGTGGCAGTCCACCGTCGCGTTCGCGGCGCTGACCGTGCTGACGATCTGCGCCATGTTCTTGCTGCCCCGGGTCGAGAAGCGCATCTGGGGCAGGGCGGACGTCGCATGAACGTGGCCATCGGCATCGTCCTCGGCATCGGCGTCGCCGTGATCTTCCTCGGCTCGACACCCCTGCTGCTGCGGCCGCTGGTGAACGCCAGCACCGCCTTCTCGCCGCTGTCGGCGTTGCTGTTCTTCGCGGTCAAGGCGGTCGCTGCCACGGTCGTGCTGGCGCTGCTGTTCGACGTCGGGGGACTGGCCGACCACGTCGACCTGGTGGCCTTCGGCATCAGCGCCGCAGTGGCCTCGATGCTGTGGACCGGATGGCAGCTGCGCCGCTTCCGCCGGGACCGCACCCCCACGTACGACCTGGGTGAGAACGAGCAGTGACGTACTGGTAATCTCACCCGTGCGCGGCGACGGGATTCTCGTCCGCCGGGTGATGACGCAGGCCGACCCAACATCGGCCGACCTCCGCAGAGATCCAGCGCCACAGAAATCAAGGTGAACGCGTGACACTCACGTCCACGGTCTTTTGGGCTTCGTCGGGCCCGCCCAATCCTGGCCCGCGCGACTTCGACTTGCCGGGCGTCTTCAACATCGGCGAGCTGGCGGTCACCAAGCCGATGCTGCTGATCGTTCTCTCGGCCGTGATCGTGTCGGTGCTGTTCTACGCGATGGCACGCCCCGCCGCCGTGGTCCCCGGCCGCCTGCAGTTCGCCGGCGAGATGGCCTACGACTTCGTTCGCAACTCGATCGCACGTGAGTCCATCGGGTCGCACGACTTCATGAAGTTCGTGCCGTACCTGTTCACGCTGTTCCTCTTCGTGCTGGTCAATAACTTCTACGGCATCATCCCCTTCCTGCAGTTCCCGTCGATGTCGCACATCGGATTCCCGATTGCGCTGGCGCTGCTGACCTGGTTGATCTACAACGGCGTCGGCATCGCTCGGCACGGACTGTTCGGCTACTTCAAGCACGAGACGGTGCCCGGCGGGGTCAAGGGCCCGATCCTGCTGATCCTGATCCCGTTGGAGTTCTTGTCCAACATCATCGTCCGCCCGTTCACGCTGGCGCTGCGTCTGTTCGCCACGATGTTCGCCGGCCACCTGCTGCTGATCCTGTTCGCCCTCGGCGGCGAGTACCTGATCCTGCACTACTCACCGACCGCCGTCGGCATTCCGGCCGGTATCGCGTCGGTGCTGCTGGGCATCGGCGTCAGCTTCCTCGACATGCTGATCATGGGTCTGCAGGCGTATGTCTTCACGCTGCTGTCGGCCATGTACATCGGCGAGGCGCTCGCCGACGAGCACTGACAGCCCGCACCACCGTCCGTCGCCCGGCGGACCCCACAACTTCACACCGAACCTCCAAAGACGCATGTCGCGTCACAACGAAAGGAAAATGCCGTGGGAGGCACTCTCAACATGATCGGTCTCGGCCTGGCCGCGATCGGTCCTGCCATCGGCGTCGGCCTGATCTTCGCCGCGTACGTCACCGGCGTCGCTCGCCAGCCCGAGGCTCAGAGCAAGCTGCAGGGTATTGCGATCTTCGGCTTCGTCCTCGCCGAGCAGTTCTTCATCATCTCGCTCGCCCTTGCATTCGTCCTGAAGGCCTGACCACACCGAGAGCGGAGTTCTCATGATTTCGACGCGCCTGGTCGCGGCGACGGAAGAGGCCGAAGACCTCAACCCGTTGGTGCCGCACACGGCCGAGATCATCCTCGGTCTGGTCGTCTTCGCGCTGCTGTTCTTCATCGTCGCCAAGAAGATCGTCCCGATGTTCGAGAAGGCGTACGCCGAACGAACCGCGGCGATCGAAGGCGGCATCGAGGATGCCCAGCGGACCCAGAAGGAAGCCGACGAGGCGCTGGCCAAGTACAACGCCCAGCTGTCGGAGGCCAGGTCCGAGGCCGCAGCGATCCGCGAGGACGCCAAGGAACAGGCAGCAGCCATCAAGGCCGAAGCCCGAGCCGAGGCCCAGGCAGAGGCCGAGCGCATCGTCGCCACGGCCCACGCCCAGATCGAGGCCGAGCGCTCGCAGGTCATCGCCCAGCTGAAGGGCGAGGTCGGTTCGCTGGCCACCGACCTGGCCGGTCGCATCGTCGGTGAGTCCCTCGAGGACGACGACCGTCAAAAGCGCACGGTCGAGCGGTTCATCGCTGAGCTGGAGGGGTCGGCCAACTGATGCGACAGATGCGCGGAATTTCGGCGGAGTCCCTCACCCAGGTGCTCGCCGCCGTCGACACGGTCAAGGACCCGGGTGCGGTCGCGCCCGAGCTCTTCGCCGCGGTCGACGCCATCGACGGCACGCCGGCGCTGCGCCGCATCCTGACCGACCCGTCCACCGAAGCCGGCGCCAAGCAAGGCCTGGTCAAGAACGTCTTCGGCAGCAAGCTCAGTGCCGCTGCCCTGACGGTTCTCGACGCTGCGGTGGCCGGACGCTGGGCGTCGTCACGCGATCTGACCGACGGGCTCGAGACCGCCGGTGTCGCGGCGCAGGTCGCTGCGGCCGACGCCGCCGGTGACCTCGACGCGCTGGAGTCGCAGCTGTTCGAGATCGGCCGGCTGGTGCGATCCGACGACGAGCTGCACGGCGTCGTCTCGGACCGGTCGGTCCCGGCCGATGCCAAGGCTTCGCTGCTGACCACGCTGCTGTCGGGCAAGGTCACGGCGCCGGCTCTGGCGCTTGCCGTTCAGGCCGTCCGGGCTCGCGCCGGCTCGTTCGAGAAGACCCTCAGCACGTTCGGCGAGGTTGCTGCCGAACGCCGCAACCGGCTCGTCGCCGAGGTCCGGGTCGCCCAGGCACTCGATGCCGCCCAGGCCGACCGGCTGGCCGCGGCGCTGGGTACCAAGTACGGACGCGACGTCCACCTCAACATCATCGTCGACCCCTCGATCGTCGGAGGCATCGCCGTCTCCGTCGGTGACGAGGTCGTCGACGGCACCATGTCCAACCGCCTCGAGACCGCCCGTCGGCAGCTCGCAGGCTGAAACACCCTTACAGAAGGCAGGCACACACCATGGCCGATCTCGCGATCAGCCCGGACGACATCCGCGGCGCGCTGCAGAAGTTCGTCTCCGAGTACAAGCCCGACGCTGCCAAGACCGAAGAGGTCGGCGTGGTGTCGGAGGCTGCTGACGGCATCGCCCGTGTCGAGGGACTGCCCTCGGCGATGGCCAACGAGCTCCTCGAGTTCGAGGACGGCACGCTCGGCCTGGCGCTGAACCTGGACGTCCGCGAGATCGGTGTGGTCATCCTCGGTGACTTCGCCGGCATCGAGGAGGGC
>DATMSF010000272.1:0-5502 GCA_035565535.1 Aeromicrobium sp. | reverse complement strand
TGGACCTCGACCATCTCGACGCCGTCGATGCACGACGATTCTGGCGGGACCAGGTCACCCGGATCTAAGCCAGGTCGTCCGTACCCGTACCTCGGTCGTGCGGACGAACCGCACGGGACATGACAGCAAGGGCCCAGCCGTGACGGCCTCGGCCTAGCCGCCGCTGGTCCCGTCCTCGGCCAGGGGATCCATCTCGCCGATCAGGTCACGGCCGTCGAGCCACCCGTCGGGGACCACGACGCGCTTGGGCGAACCCTGCTTGCCCCGCGGTTGACCCAGCTGAGATTCGGGGAACTGTTCATCAGGGTCGAGCTCGCCGAGCAACGCGTCGAGCGCAGCGTACGAGGAGACCTTGCCCAGCTGGTCGCGCACGAACGACCCGGCTCGAAACCCCTTGAGGTACCAGGCGACGTGCTTGCGGAACTCGATGCAGCCGCGCTCCTCGCCCATCAGGTCACCGAGCAGCTCGGCGTGCCGCCGCATCACGGTCATGACCTCGCCGAGCCGCGGCAGTTCCTGAACGCTCTCGCCGGAGAACGCTGCTGCCAGGTCACGGAACAGCCACGGTCGCCCCAGGCAACCACGGCCCACGACGACGCCGTCGCACCCGGTCTGCTCGACCATCGCGGTCGCGTCGGCCGCCTCCCAGATGTCGCCGTTGCCCAATACCGGGATCGACGTCACGGCGGCTTTGAGCTGCGCGATCGCGTCCCAGTCGGCCTGGCCCGAGTAGTGCTGGGCGGCCGTGCGACCGTGCAGCGCGATCGCCGCGCAACCGGTGTCCTCGGCGATGCGTCCCGCGTCGAGGAACGTCAGGTGCTCCTCGTCGATGCCCTTGCGGGTCTTCATCGTCACCGGGACGCCGTACGGCTCGGCCGCCCGTACTGCGGCGGTCAGGATCTGGCCGAGCAGCTGGTCCTTCCAGGGCAGCGCTGCGCCGCCGCCCTTGCGGGTCACCTTCGGCACGGGACAGCCGAAGTTCAGGTCGACGTGAGCTACCCCGTGGTCGGCGCACAGGATCTGCACCGCACGACCGATCGTCGCGGGGTCGATGCCGTACAGCTGCACCGAGCGAACGGTCTCGTTGTCGGCGAACCGCAGCATCGACAAGCTGGTCTTGTCGCCTTCGACGATGCCGCGCGAGGTGATCATCTCGCAGACGTACAGGCCCGCCTGCCCCGAGGAGCCGTCGGACCCCGCCGAGGCGGTGCCACCCAGGGCTCCCTGCTCGGCGCACAGCTGCCGGAATGCCGC
The DNA here is from genome assembly GCA_035565535.1 of Aeromicrobium sp. GTDB lineage: Bacteria > Actinomycetota > Actinomycetes > Propionibacteriales > Nocardioidaceae > Aeromicrobium. The sequence continues at coordinate 4,248 of DATMSF010000272.1, read as the reverse complement.
GTTCGTGACACCGGCCATGGGCGCGAGCACGACGGGTGTGTCGACGACGACATCGCCCAACGTCAGGGCGCGCGGCAGCACGGCGGTCGTCATGACCCCATTGTCCCCGACCGCGGCTGCTCGACAGAAATCAGCAGGCGTCGACCCGCGTGACCGCCGCTCAGAACTCGGCGTACTCGTAGACGTAGTCGTGGACGATGGGCGTGCCTCGCAGCTCGGCGCACCCCTCCGAGTGCGACGCCACCACGCGACCGCCTTCGTCGTACGTCAGGTCGACCGTGTACTCGCATCCGGCGTCGACGACTGACGCGGTGTGGTTGTTCAGCGACCAGATCTGGGCCGCCATGCCTCCGGTCAAGGTGAACGGATTGGGCGCGTCGTCGTACGCCGAGTAGGTGCTCGTGTAGGTGCGTCCGTTGCTCGTCGTGGTGCTCTTCGTGATGTTTCCGGCGCCGTCGAGCTCGTACACGATCTGCGTGGTCGAACCCTTCATCGTGACCTGGCCGTCGGTCCACGTGTAGGTGGTCTTCTCGGCACCGGCGTCGGTGTCTCGGGTGACCGACACCAGACGCCCCTCGCCGTCGTACTCCAGGTGCGCCGTGGAGGTCTGGCCATCTCGCCGCGTCATGGTCTCGGCCACCACGCGGTCTCCGTCGACCTCGTCGACGGTGAAGGTGTTGGACAGCTCGCCGGTGACCGGGTGGAAGACCTGATAGCTCGTCGGCTCGCCGGCGGGCCCGTAGGCGAACTCGTACTGCGGCTTGCCGTTGTAGACGACCTTGGTCAATCGCACGAGCGGCCCGTCGTCCTGGGTGGTGGCCTCGTCGGTCGATGCCGACCCTTCAGCGCTGCTTGCGCTCGTCCCGTCCGATCCACATGCACCCACGAGCGCCAGCACCACGACGGCCAGCAACGGGCCGATCCGATTCCGCAACACCTCGCCAGTGCACCACATCTGGCGTCCGGATGACATCAGTGACACCTACCGGGGTGTGAGCAGCGCGGCGTCACGGCGTCCAGCTGATCGCCCGGGAGGTGTCCTTCGATCGCGAGTCGATCGAGACCAGCGCCCGACCCTCGGGAACCAGGAACACCAGGCACACCGTCGCCTGCTCTCCGGGCAGGAACGACTCGGGCAGCTCGCGGTTCTCGCACGGCGGGAACGTGCCGGTGACCGTGTTCGGCGGGGCGATCGTGTTCTGGTCGTCGTGAACCACGAACGGCACCGCAGCAGCGCCTAACCCGGCAGGACCTTCATTCGTCAGCGACACCGTGACGTAGTACGGGGTCGACGCCTCGGTCTGCTCGTCGAGGGTGAAGAACGCGAAGTCCTCTGCGATCGATCCCTGCTCGATCGCGTCGACGGTCGCCGTGACCGCGCTGGCCACACCGTCGCGCAGCTCGTACACGAACGTCGCGGACTGGCCGACCTTCACGGTGGAACCGGGTTCGGTCAGCGTGACGCCGGCGGGCACCTCGAAACCCGGCGGCACGGTGGGGGTCGGCGCTGCCTCGTCCGCACCGCCGCCGCAGGCCGACAGCGCCAGCACAGCCGACAGGGTCAGTGCCGTCCAGGCCACAGCCGCCATGGGGGACGGACGGAAGATGCGCACGTGCCCAGTGTGGCGCAAACGCAGCTCAGGCGCCGATCAGACGCGCGGCGAGCCACGCCGTCACCTGGTCGAGGCCGACGCGCTCCTGCTGCATCGAGTCGCGTTCACGAATCGTGACCGCCTGGTCGTCCAACGTGTCGAAGTCGACCGTGATGCAGTACGGCGTGCCGATCTCGTCCTGACGGCGGTACCGCTTGCCGATCGCCGCGGCGTCGTCGAAGTCGATGTTCCAGTGCTGGCGCAGCTCGGCGGCGAGGTCCCGGGCCTTCGGCGACAGGTCCTCGTTGCGCGAGAGCGGCAGGACGGCGGCCTTGACCGGCGCCAGCCGATGGTCCAGCCGCAGCACGGTGCGCTTGTCGACGCCGCCCTTGGCGTTGGGTGCCTCGTCCTCGGCGAGCGCGTCGCACAAGAACGCCATCAACGACCGGTTGACTCCGGCCGCCGGCTCGATGACGTACGGCGTGTACCGCTCGCCGGATGCCTGATCGAAGTACGACAGGTCCTTGCCGGAGTGCTCGCTGTGGGTGCCCAGGTCGAAGTCGGTGCGATTCGCGATGCCCTCCAGCTCGCCCCACTCCGACCCCTGGAACCGGAACCGGTACTCGATGTCGGTGGTGCCCTTGGAGTAGTGCGAGAGCTTCTCCTGCGGGTGGTCGTACAGGCGCAGGTTGTCGCGGTCGATGCCCAGGTCGACGTACCAGTCCATACGCGTGTCGATCCAGTACTGGTGCCACGTCTCGTCCTCGCCCGGCTTGACGAAGAACTCCATCTCCATCTGCTCGAACTCTCGGGTGCGGAAGATGAAGTTGCCCGGCGTGATCTCGTTGCGGAAGCTCTTGCCGATCTGGGCGATCCCGAACGGCGGCTTCTTGCGGGTCGTGGTCTGCACCTGGCTGAAGTTGATGAAGATGCCCTGGGCGGTCTCCGGGCGCAGGTAGTGCAGCCCTTCCTCGCTCTCGACCGGACCGAGGAAGGTCTTCAGCAAGCCGTTGAACATGCGCGGCTCGGTCCACTCGCCGCGCGTGCCGCAGCTGGAGCAGACGATGTCGGTCATCGGCACCGCATCGGGGTCGTCGATCCCCTTCTTCTCCGCGTACGCCTCCTGCAGGTGGTCCTGGCGGAACCGGTTGTGGCAGCTGCGGCACTCGACCAACGGGTCGACGAAAGCGGCCAGGTGACCTGAGGCCTTCCACACGTCGGTGGGCAGGATCACCGAGGAGTCGATGCCGACGACGTCCTCGCGGCGCTGCACCATCGCCTTCCACCACTGGCGCTTGATGTTGTCCTTGAGCTCGACGCCGAGCGGGCCATAGTCCCAGGCCGAGCGGGTGCCTCCGTAGATCTCGCCGCACTGGTAGACGAAGCCGCGACGCTTCGAAAGGCTGATGACCTGGTCGACGGCAGAGGGTGATGCCATGGAGGAACTCCTGATTCCGGCTGGGTGTCGGCGGGCCTTTGCGCGTCGTCGTGACAACGTGCGCCCAAGATGAGCGCCCAGTCTATCGGCGTGAGGTTGCCGTCCGGCGGCCGAGGTGGGACCCGACCTCTCCACGTCATTTGACAATGGTTCCCATTACGCTTGAGAATCATTCCCATGAAGCGTGTCGCCGTCGTCCTCTCCGTCCTCCCGCTGGCGCTTGCCGCCTGTGCCGGAAGCGCCGGTGACGACGACAGGCCCCACGTCGTCGCCTCGTTCTACCCGTACGCCTTCGTCGCCGAGCAGATCGGCGGGCGGCACATCGTGATCGAGAACCTGACCACACCGGGCTCGGAGCCGCACGACGTCGAGCTCAAGCCCCAGCAGGTCGCGGCCGTCCAGGACGCCGATCTGGTCGTCTACCAGCGCGAGTTCCAGCCGGCCGTCGACGAAGCGGTCGACCAAGCCGGCCGGTCCGCCGACGCCGTGATCGACGCCGCCACCCTGGTTGACCTCCACGGCGCGGACGAGCACGGTCCTGCCGAGGACGACGGCCACGACCACGACAGCCTCGACCCGCACGTGTGGCTGGACCCGAACAACCTCGTACCGATCGCCCGAGCCGTGGCCGACCGGTTGGCCACGACCGACCCCGACCACGCCGAGACCTACCGCGCCAACGCCGATGCGCTGGTCGGCGAGCTGGAGGCGCTCGACACCGCCTTCCGCGACGGTCTGGCCGATTGTGAACGCGACACCATCGTGACCAGTCACTCCGCGTTCGGGTACCTGGCTCAGCGGTACGGGCTGGAACAGCTGTCGATCGCCGGCATCGACCCGGGCAACGAGCCGTCCGGCAAGCAGCTGGCAGCGATCACCGACCAGGTCAAGGCCCACGGCATCACGACGGTGTTCACCGAGGAGCTGGTCGACCCGGCCAACGCCGAGACCATCGCATCGGCCACCGGCGTCACGATCGCCACCCTCGACCCGATCGAGGGGCTGGGGCCGAACACCGCGGACCAGACCTATCTGACGCTGATGCAGCACAACCTCGACGCCCTGCGTGCGGCAAACTCGTGCAGGTGAGCATGACCCCGGCACTGATGGTCGACGGCGCGTCCGTCGCGCTCGACGGACGCCTCGTCCTGCACGACGTGAGCCTCTCGGTGGCACCCGGTGAGTTCGTGGTGCTGCTCGGCGCCAACGGCTCCGGCA
>DATMSF010000271.1:0-9179 GCA_035565535.1 Aeromicrobium sp. | reverse complement strand
TCTCGACGTCCTCGAGATCCACCTGGCGCACGGGTACCTGCTGAACTCGTTCCTCGCCCCGAAGCAGAACCGCCGCAAGGACCAGTGGGGCGGTTCGCTGCAGAATCGGGCCCGGTTCGCGCGCGACGTCGTGCGCGCCGTCCGGGCCGAGGTGGGCGATCATGTGGCCGTCACGGCCAAGTTCGGCATGACCGAGGGATCCCCCGTCGGCTTCGCGATGAACGAGAGCCTCCAAGTGGCCCGGTGGTTGCAGGACGACGGACACCTCGACGCCCTCGAGCTGAGCGCCGGCAGCTCGCTGCTCAACCCGATGTACCTGTTCCGTGGCGACGTCCCCCTCCGCGAGTTCGCCGAGACGATGCCGCCGCTCGTGCGGGCCGGGTTGAGGACGCCGATCGGCAAGAAGTTCTTCCGTGCCTATCCGTTCGAGGAGGCCTTCCTCCGCGACAAGGCGCTGACGTTCCGCGAGGCGCTGTCGATGCCGCTGGTGATGCTCGGCGGGATCAACGACCGCGCCACCCTCGACCGGGCCATGACCGATGGTTTCGAGTTCGTCGCGATGGCGCGAGCACTGCTGCGTGAACCCGATCTGGTCAACCGGATGCAGGCCGGCGAGACCAGCCACGGCGTCTGCATCCACTGCAATCAGTGCATGCCCACCATCTACACCCGTACCCGCTGCACGATCATCGATCCCGAGCCGGTCAGCTGACCGCCGCTTGAGCGTCGGCAGGCTGTCGTCCGTACCCCCGACTCGGCCCACGTCCGAGCCGCAGGCGATCACGATCATCGGGAACCTGCCACCATCTTCGGTGTGCACGCCGAAGATCGTGACTGCTTACCAACTTAAGTTGGTAAACCACCACCCTCAGTCGGTGGTGCGGTAGCGGCCCTGGTGGAACAGCAGCGGCTGGGCCGCAGCGCCCTCGCCGAGATCCTCGACGCGACCGATGACCAGGTAGTGGTCGCCGGCTTCGTAGACGGCGTGGACCGAGCAGTCGACCCAGCCGACGACACCGTCGAGCAGCGGGACGCCGCCGGCCGTGGGTCGCCAGGCAACGCCGTCGAACTTGTCGTCGATCCGCGATGCGAAGTGGTTCGACAGGTCGGCCTGCTCCGCAGCCAGGAAGTTCACGCAGAATCGGCGCGAGAGGCGGATGGCGGCGAAGGCGCGTGAGGTCTTCATCGGCAAGAAGGCCACGAGCGGCGGGTCGAGCGAGACGCTGGTGAACGACTGACACGTCATGCCGACCGGTTGCCCGTTCTGGACGGTCGTGACGACCGTGACGCCGCTGGCATAGCGACCGAGCACGTCACGGAACGTGCGGGCGGCGGCCTGGGCCTCCTCGCCGTCGATGTGCACGACCTCGCCCGGCCGCCAGGCGAACTCCTCGTGGCTGCCGCTGAGGAACGAGTCGATCAGTCCTCGCGGCGGCCAGGTCGCCGCCGCGTCGGGGCTCATCCCCTCCGGGACGTCGGCGTCCACAGCATCCACGGCTCAGCCCGACTGACCGAAGACGTGGCCCCAGTACGACACGGCGGTCGACTCCCGAGCGACCCACCGGCGGTCGTCGACCGTCAGGCCTTCGCACCCGAACTCGACGTCGAAACCGCCAGGAGACCGGACGTAGAACGAGACCATCTCGTCGTTCATGTGGCGACCGAGCGTGGCCGACAGCGGCGCCTGGTGCTTGCGCACCCGCTCCAGGGCACGACCGACGTCGTCGAGCTTCTCGACCTCGAACATGATGTGGACGCAGCGGCTCGGATTCGGCATCGGCAGGAACGCCAACGAGTGGTGGCGCGGATTGACCCCCAGGAACCGCAGCCACACCTTGCTGCCCGGCTCCTTGCCGACGAACTCGCCCGGCATCGACATCGAGTCGCGCAGGCGGAAGCCGAGGACGTCGCGGTAGAACCGCAACGCCTCGACGTCGTCGTCGACGGGGATCACGACGTGCCCCATGCCCTGGTCGCCGGTCACGAACTTCGCCGCGTACGGCGTCACGACCGGCCGTGACTCGTACGTGATGCCGTGGAACAGCTCGAAGACGTTGTCGAAGGGGTCGGTGAACCGGATCAGCTCCTGGACCCGCCGTTCGTCGAGCTCCTCGCTCGTGCCCTCCACGAACTCGACGCCGGCCTTGGCCAGGTGCTCGCGGGCGTTCTGCAGCGCATCGTGGTCGGCCAGCTCCCAGCCGACGCACTCGAGCCGGTCGGTGTCGGAGGGGAAGACGACCAGCCGAGCCGACACCTCGTCGATGCGGTAGTACAGGTTGCCCTCCGTCGGCCCGCGACCCTCCGCGAGCCCCAGCACCTTTCCGGCGAACAGCCGCCACGCGTCCAGGTCGGTCGAGGCCACGCGGGCATAGCCCATGGACTTGATGTCGATCATGCTCTGCTCCTCTCGGCGTGACGGGCCAGGAACGCCGTGCACACCTCACGGAACTCCTCGGCCGCCTCGATCTGCGCCCAGTGGCCACAGTTGGCGAACACGTGCAGCTCCGCGCGCGGGATGGTCTTCAGCGCGACCAGGGCACCGTCGAGCGGGTTGACCCGGTCCTCTCGGCCCCACGTCAGCAGCGTCGGGCGCTTCATCCGGAACGCGTCGCGCCAGATCAGACCGTCCTCGTAGCTGTCGGGGTTCCAGAACGACATGCCCATCGACCGCATCGCCTCCAGGGCGCCCGGGGCCGTGGCGTCGGCGAAGCGCATCTCGACCAGCTCGTCGGTGACCAGCGACTGGTCGACGACCATGGTGGAGATGAACGCCCGCAGGGCCTCCTTCGAGGGAGCAGCGCTGAAGTCCATCAGCCGCTTGACCCCCTCGGTGGGGTCGGCGTGGAACAGGTTGAGCGACAAGCCGCCCGGGCCCATCAGCACCAGGCGCCCGACGCGCTCGGGGTACTCCAGGGCGAAGCGCATCGCCGTACCCCCGCCGAGACTGTTGCCGAGCAGGTGGATCCGATCGATGCCGACCGCGTCGAGGAAGTCCTTGACGATGGCAGCCGAGAAGCGGAAGTAGTTGCCCTCGACCGGCGGCTTGTCGCTCTGCCCGAAGCCGGGTTGGTCGACCAGCAACGTACGGAAGTCGCGGGCGAAGCCGGGCAGAGCCGAACCGAAGTTCGACCAGGCCGAGGCCCCGGGGCCGCCCCCGTGCAGCATGACCAGCGGCAGTCCGCCACCGACCTCGGTCGGCTCACCGGCCTCGTAGTAGTTCAGCGTCAGATCGCCGATTCCCCCCGAGGAGAAGGTGGCGTTCTTGCGGACCGACTCCCGATCGAGAGCCATCAGTACATCCCCGGGTCGACCTTGTGTCCGAACTCGGAGTTGCCGAACATCAGCAGCGCCCGCTCGGGGTCGTTCGCCGCGTGGACCCGACCGGCGTGAGCGTCACGCCAGGCCCGTTGCAGGTAGGTTCCGTTGGCCAGCGCGCGTCCGCCGGAGGCCTCGAACAGCTCGTCGATCGCGTCGATCGCTCGTTGGGTGCCGATGACCTGGTCGCGTCGGACCCGCAGACGCAGCGACAGCGGGATCTTCTCCCCCTTGGCGACCAGCGCCTGCTCCTCACGGATGTTGGCCATGCACAGCGCCCAGGCGGCGTCGATCTCGCTGGACGCACGCGCGATGCGCACGGCCGCGAAGGGGTCGGACGAGGCCTTCTCGCCCAGATAGGCAGCACGCACGCGAGCCTGCTGCATCTCGACGTGCTCGGCGTAGGCGCCGCGCGCCATGCCGATGATCGGGGACGTGATCGTGGTGGTGAACAGCGAGTGGAAGGGCAGCTTGTACAGATCCCCGGGGTTCTGCTCCTGACCCGGTCCCATGCACCGTCCGGTGTCGCTCATCGCGAGCGTGAACTCGTCGGGGACGAAGACGTCGTCGACGACGATGTCGTTCGACCCGGTGCCGGCCAGCCCGACGACGTTCCAGACGTCGACGATCTCGTACTTGTCACGCGGAACCATGAACGTCTTGAAGTCCACGACATTGCCCTCGGCGTCGAAAACCAGCCCGCCGAGCAGCACCCACGTCGCGTGCGCCGAACCGGACGAGAAGCTCCAGCGACCCGACAGCGTGTACCCACCGTCGGTGACGACCGCCTTGCCGGTGGGTGCGTACGACGAGCTCAGCCGGGTCGTCGTGTCGGTGCCCCAGACGGCCTGCTGGGCGTCGTCGTGGAACAGCGCGACCTGCCAGGGGTGGACTCCGAGGACGGACGCGATCCACCCGGTGGACCCGCACGCGGACGCGATGAGGCTCACGCCGGTGAAGAAGTCGACCGGATCGCCTTCGAGTCCGTCGAACCTCTTCGGTTGCAGCAACCGGAAGAACCCGGTCTCCTCCAGCTCCTTGACGGATGCTTCTGGCACCTGCCGCAGCCGCTCGGTCTCCTCCGCGCGCTCACGCAGAGCCGGAAGGATGTCGCGGATGCCGTCCAGCACAGCCTGGGTCATCACTGCTCCTCACACGTTCAGTGGCTCAATACTAGAACACGTTCTAGTATTGCGTCCACATCGCCCCTCGAGTGGCGCGAGCTCCTGGTCAATCGGTCTGGGCTTGCAGACCCAACGCGATGTCGATCAGCTGGTCCTCCTGGCCGCCGATCAGCTTGCGTCGGCCGGCCTCGAGCAGGATCTCCGCGCCGGAGACGCCATAGCGCTCGGCGGCGTTGCCGGCGTGCTTGAGGAACGAGGAGTACACGCCTGCGTAGCCCATCATCAACGTCATCCGGTTCAGGGTGCACTCCTCGGGCATCGCCGGGCGGACGACGTCCTCGGCGGCGTCGACGACCTGCAGGAAGTCGATACCGGTCTTCCAGCCGAGCTTGTCGCACACGCCGATGAACGCCTCCAGCGGCGTGTTGCCGGCTCCGGCACCGAACCGGCGCACCGAACCGTCGATCTGCGTCGCGCCCGCACGAGCCGCGATGACGGTGTTCGCGACGCCCAGACCCAGGTTCTCGTGACCGTGGAAGCCGACCGTCGCCTCCGCGCCGATCTCGGCGACGATCGCCGCGACGCGATCGGAGACACCCTCCATCACGAGTGCGCCGGCGGAGTCGACGACGTAGACGCACTGGCAGCCGGCGTCGACCATGATGCGGGCCTGCTGCGCCAGCACCTCCGGCGACTGGGTGTGGCTCATCATCAAGAAGCCGACGGTCTCCAGCCCCAGCTCGCGCGCCAGACCGAAGTGCTGTCGAGAGGTGTCCGCCTCGGTGCAGTGCGTGGCGATGCGACAGATCTGGCCGCCGTTGCCCTGCGCGGCCCGGATGTCGTCCTTCGTGCCGACGCCCGGCAGCATCAGGAACGCGATCTTGGCGCGCTGGGCGGTCTCGGCTGCGAGCTTGATCAGCTCCTGCTCCGGCGTCGCCGAGAATCCGTAGTTGAATGACGAGCCGCCCAAGCCGTCGCCGTGGGTCACCTCGATGACCGGCATCCCGGCAGCGTCGAGCGCAGCGACGATGCCGCGCACCTCGTCGGGGACGAACTGGTGCCGCTTGTGGTGCGAACCGTCGCGCAGGCACGTGTCGGTCAGCCGCAGGTCCAGCCCACTGCCCGGATCGGTGTCGGTCCACCTACGCTGCAGCTCATTGAGCTCGGCAGGTCCCGTGATGTCCTGGCTGCTGAAGTCGACGACGCTCATCGGGCCACCTCCGGAGCCGTCACCTGCGGTGCGGACATCTGCCGGGCAATCAGCTCGCCGACCTGGGTGGCCGCGGCCGTCATGATGTCCAGATTGCCCGCGTACGGCGGCAGGTAGTCGCCCGCGCCCTCCACCTCGACGAAGATGCTGACCTTGGTGTTGCCCTGCGTCGCCGGCGAGGGGTCGTCGAACTGCGGGTCCTGCAGCAATCGATAGCCCGGCACGTACTCCTGCACGGCTGCGACCATCCGGTGCACCGACTCGGCGATCGCGTCACGGTCGGCGTCGGCGTCGACCGCGCAGAAGATCGTGTCGCGCATGATCATCGGCGGTTCGGCCGGGTTCAAGATGATGATGGCCTTGCCGCGCAGGGCGCCACCGATCGTCTCGACTCCCGCACTGGTGGTGCGGGTGAACTCGTCGATGTTGGCACGGGTACCCGGTCCGGCCGACGCGCTCGACACCGACGCCACGATCTCGGCGTACGGCACGGGGGTCACGCGCGAGACCGCACTGACCATCGGGATCGTGGCCTGGCCGCCGCACGTGATCATGTTGACGTTCTGTGCAGCCAGGTGCTCGGTGCCGTTGACCGGCGGGATGACGGCCGGCCCGACGGCGGCCGGAGTGAGGTCGACGGCGCGGATGCCGGCCTCGGCGTACCGCGGTGCGTACTCGCGGTGCACGTACGCCGACGTCGCCTCGAAGATCAGGTCGGGCAGCTCCTGTTGCGCGAGCAACCAGTCGACGCCCTCGTGGGTGGCCTCCAGCCCCTTGTCGCGCGCCAGCGCCAGGCCCTCGGACGTCGGATCGACACCGATCATCCAGCGCGGCTCGATGACGTCGCTGCGCAGCAGCTTGTACAGCAGGTCGGTGCCGATGTTGCCCGGTCCGACGATGGCTGCAGTGGTCTTGCTCACGTTGCTCACTCCTCACCAGTCATTGCTGGAAAGTGACGGTCAGCGGGGCGAACCCGCTGATGGACGCCGTCACGCGGTCGCCCGCGACGAACGGCACGAAGGGGCCCAGCGCCCCGGACAGGATCACGTGGCCGGCGCGCAGCGGATCGCCGAAGCGTGCCGCCTGGATCGCCAGCCAACGCAGCGCCTGAAGTGGATCGCCCAGACAGGCAGCGCCCGTTCCGGCCGACCGCTCCTCGCCGTTGATCGTCAGCGTCATCTCGACGTCGCGGGGCTCGATCCGACTCAGCGGGAGGCCCGCGTCCCCGACGACGTACAGTCCGCTCGAGGCGTTGTCGGCGACGGTGTCGGTGAACTCGATGTCCCAGTCGCGGATGCGGGAGTCGACGATCTCCAGTGCGGGCATCGCCACGTCGACGGCTGCTCGGACCAGATCGATCGTGATCTGGTCCTCGGTCACGTCGATGTCGCGGGACAACCGGAACGCGACCTCGGCCTCGACCCGCGGTTGCACCAGCGTGCGCATCGAGATCGGCGGTCCGGCGACGCCGTCGCGGGCCGCCCCGTGGCTGACGTCCATGTCGCTGAGCAGGTAGCCGAAGTCGGGCTGGTCCACGCCGAGCTGACGCTGCACGGCTTCGGACGTGGCGCCGATCTTGCGGCCCACGACGGTCGCCCCGCGGTCGAGTCGCGCGCGCACGAGACCTTGCTGCACCGCGTAGGCAGCGGCGAGGTCGTCGGTGCCGATCAGGTCGCGGACCGGCTCGCACGGCACCCTCGTCTCCTGGGCCTGGGCGAGACGCTCGACGGCCGCGGCGACGGCGGTGGGATCGGCCTGGGTGGAGCTCACTTCGCCATACTAGAACCTGTTACAGTTTTGCGGTAGTCGACCTCGGCACGGAGGACCCATGGAGCAGACGTACGACGTGATCGTCGTGGGCGCCGGCGGCGCCGGCATGACCGCTGCGCTCACGGCGGCCCACCAGGGCCTGTCCACCGTGGTCCTGGAGAAGTCGGGGTACTTCGGCGGGTCCACCGCCCGGTCCGGTGGCGGCGTCTGGGTGCCGGGCAACCGCGCACTGAAGGCGGCCGGACAAGTCGACGCCGACGACGCCGAGCAGGCCAAGCTCTATCTGCAGTCGATCGTCGGCGACGCCGTCCCCGCCGTCCGGCGCGACACCTTCATCGATCGCGGTCCGGAGATGCTCGAGTTCGTCCTCGACCACACCCCGCTGCGCCTGGCGTGGGTTCCCGAGTACGCGGACTACCTGCCCGAGCAGCCGGGCGGACGGGCGCGTGGCCGCTCGGTCGAGCCGGTACCGATGGACGGCCGGATCCTCGGCGAGGAGCTGCGGCGGTTGCACCCTCCGTACACCAAGGCACCGGCCAACCTGATCGTCACGCAGGCCGACTTCCGCAAGATCAGTCTCGGGCCGCTGCGCACGTTCCGCGCCGCACGCACCATGATCCGGATCCTGCTCACCAAGGCGGTCAACACCCTCCGCGGTCGCAAGATGTTCGCCATGGGCAACGCGTTGACCATCAGCCTCCGCAAGGGTCTGCAGGACGCGGGTGTGGTCGTCGAGTACGACACCGAGCTGACCGACCTGATCGTCGAGGACGGCAGGGTCGTCGGCGTCCGCGCGATCCGCACGGGTCAGGGGTCCCACGGCGAGCAGATCGACGTGCGCGCCACCCGCGCGGTGATCCTGGGAGCCGGCGGGTTCGAGAAGAACGAGGCGATGCGGACCAAGTACCTGCCCAGCCCCACCGATCCGGACTGGAGCACCGCGTCGCAGTTCAACACCGGCGCCGCGATCGAGGCGGGCGCTGCGGTAGGCGCTGCCCTGGACCTGATGGACGACGCGTGGTGGGGTCCGACGATCCCGCTTCCGTCCGGACCGTGGTTCTGCCTGGCCGAACGCAATCTGCCGGGCTCGATCATCGTCAACTCCGCAGGTCAGCGGTTCATGAACGAGGCACTCCCCTATGTCGAGGCCACCCATGAGATCTACCGCGGCGAGGCCACGGGGGTCTCGCACGTGCCCGCCTGGATGATCATCGACCAGCGCTACCGCAACCGCTACCTGTTCGCCGGACTCTCGCCGCGCCAGCCGTTCCCCGGCCGCTGGTACAAGCACGGGGCGGTCGTCAAGGCCGGGTCCTTGAGCGAACTGGCCGACAAGATCGGCGTGCCCGCCGACGGGCTGACCGCGACGATCGAGCGCTTCAACGATTTCGCCGACCGCGGCGTCGACGAGGACTTCGGTCGTGGCCGGAGCGCGTACGACCAGTACTACGCCGACCCGAAGGTCGCACCCAACCCCTCCCTGGCCCGCATCGACCAGGGCCCGTTCTACGCCGTCAAGATCGTCCCCGGCGACCTCGGCACGAAGGGCGGCATCGTCACCGACGAGCGCGCACGCGCCCTGCGACCGGACGGTACCGTGATCGAGGGCCTGTACGCCGCCGGGAACTGCTCGGCGGCCGTCATGGGCCGCACCTACGCCGGTCCGGGCGCGACGATCGGACCGGCCATGACGTTCGGTTACCTGGCGGCGCTGGACGCCGCAGGCCGGTAGATCGCGAGGAGCCCGCATGCCCATCGAC
>DATMSF010000270.1:0-1508 GCA_035565535.1 Aeromicrobium sp. | reverse complement strand
GCGGCGGGACGGTCTCCAGCGTGAAGTCACGCGGGTCGACGTCGGGAATCTCGTCCCACGTGACGGGCGTCGACACCGTGCCGTCGGGGAACCCGCGCACCGAGTAGGCCGCGGCGATGGTGTGGTCGCGGGTGTTCTGGTTGTAGTCGACGAACACCTTCCGGGGGTCGCGGTCCTTGCGCCACCACGTGGTCGTGGCGGTGTCGGTCCGGCGCTCGACCTCGCGGGCGAACGCCAACGCCGCGCGGCGCACCTCGCCGAACCCGTGCTCGGGCGGGATGCGCACGTAGACGTGCAGACCTGAACCGCCCGAGGTCTTGGGAAAACCGACTGCTCCCAGCTCGTCGAGCACCTCGCGGGTGACGGCGGCCACTCGTTGCACCGTCGCGAAGTCGCACTCGTCGCCCGGGTCGAGGTCGATGCGCCATTCATCCGGGGACTCGACGTGGTCGCGCCGACTGTTCCACGGATGGAACTCCACGGTCGACATCTGCACGGCCCAGATGACGGATGCGAGCTCGGTGACGCACAGCTCGTTGGCCGTGCGGTCGAAGCGGGGAAAGGTCAGGCGGACGGTCTCGACCCACGGTGGTGCACCGTTGGGGATGCGCTTCTGGTGCACCTTCTGGCCGCCGAGGCCCTTGGGGAACCGGTGGAGCATGCACGGCCGCTCGTAGAGTGCGTTGACGATACCGTCGCCGACCGCGAGGTAGTACTCGACCAGGTCCAGCTTGGTCCAGCCGTAATCGGGGAAGTAGACGCGGTCAGGGTTCGAGACCCGGACGACCTTGTCGTCGACCTCGATCTCGATCGCTTCACTCATGTCCTCAGCGTCTCACTTGGGCGGTAGGGAGGCCGCGAACGCGACTCCTCGTTCGACCCAGTGCTCGAGCTGGGCTTCTGAGTCGATGCTCGCCGGGTCGACGATCACCCATCCCTTGGCCGTCCGGTCGCCCATGACGAAGTCGCGGGTTCCTGGTCGGGAGCGGGCTTCGGCGTAGGCGTCCGGCCCGACCCGGACCAGCAGCTCACCGGTATGACCTGCGCAGACGGCCAGATTCCCCGAGACCATGAATGCCAGCCCACCGAACATCGGCTTCTCGACCACGTCGTCGCGGGCCGCCAGCAGCGCCCGGACGTCCTGTGCCAGCTCCTGGTCGTAGGCCATGTCGTCTCCTCAGGATCAGGGTTGCCGCACGCCGGTCGGATTCGGGTACGGCAGGATGCCGGCCTCGGCGATCCGACGCGCGACGGCCACCAAGGAGTCGGTGGCCGCGATCGCGCGGGCCGTGGCCTCACGGTCGCCGATCGCCGCGTTCGCGACTCGATGTGTAGTCTCCTCGATCCGTTCGCGGGCCGCGCGTCCGGCATCGGTGGGCATCCGGAGCTCGTCGACCCAGCCACGCATGTGCAGCTGCTCGAAGGCGTCGGCCCACGCTTGCTCGCTCCAGCCGCGTGACTCACGCTGACCCGGCGGGACGAGACCGACGGCCGACGCCAGCGCGTTG
>DATMSF010000269.1:0-2225 GCA_035565535.1 Aeromicrobium sp. | reverse complement strand
CACCGCACCACGCCGTTTGACGGTCAGATCCTGGTACCCGGATCGAAGTCACTGACGAATCGGGCGTTGGTGCTGGCTGCCGTTGCCGACAGCCCGTCGGTGCTGACCCGTCCCCTCGGCTCACGCGACACGGCGCTGATGGCCTCGGCGCTGACGGCGCTGGGAGCCAACGTCCGCCGTGACGGCATGGAGTGGACGATCTCGCCGATCGGCGACGGCGTGACCGGTGATGTCGACATCGACTGCGGTCTGGCGGGCACCGTCATGCGGTTCGTCCCGCCGCTG
Source organism: Aeromicrobium sp. (assembly GCA_035565535.1). Lineage (GTDB taxonomy): Bacteria > Actinomycetota > Actinomycetes > Propionibacteriales > Nocardioidaceae > Aeromicrobium. Next base: position 1,940 of record DATMSF010000269.1, on the reverse strand, counting down.
GCCGCGCTCGGCTCGGCCACCGTGACGTTCGACGGCGACGAACGAGCACGCGAGCGTCCCATGGGCACCACGATCAGCAGCCTGCGCGAGCTCGGGGTCACGATCGACGACGGCGGACGTGGCACCCTGCCGTTCACCGTCAAGGGCAGCGGCGAGGTCGCCGGCGGGGCCCTCGAGATCGACGCCTCGGCCAGCAGCCAGTTCGTCTCGGCGCTGCTGCTGGCCGCGCCCGGTTTCGTCGACGGCTTGGACCTTCGTCACAGCGGCGACGCGATGCCGTCCCAGCCGCACGTGGACATGACGGTCTCAGAGCTGCGCCGACGTGGCATCGAGGTCGCCACCGCCCCCGGTCACTGGCAGGTTCCCCACGGCAGCGTCGAGGCGCTCGACGTCGTGATCGAGCCGGACCTGTCCAACGCCGGACCGTTCATCGCAGCAGCCCTGGTCACGGGCGGGCGCGTCACGATCAAGTCGTGGCCCGCCCAGACCGACCAGGCCGGTGACCGGTGGCGGTCGATCGCCGAGTCGTTCGGCGGATCCGCGGAGCGTCACGGTGACGACATGGTCTTCACAGCCGGTGACCGCCTGCTCGGCGTGACCCTCGACCTCGGGGACGTCGGCGAGCTGACCCCCGTCGTCGCGGCCGTGGCGGCACTCGCGGACGGACCCTCACAGTTGACCGGCGTCGCACATCTGCGCGGACACGAGACCGACCGTCTCGCGGCGCTGACGACCGAGATCAACCGGCTCGGCGGCAACGTCACCGAGCTCGACGACGGACTGCTGATCGAGCCGCGTCCGCTGCACGGCGAGACGTTTCTGACCTACGACGACCACCGCATGGCACACGCCGGCGTCGTGCTCGGCCTGCGGGTGCCCGAGCTGTTCGTCGAGAACGTCGTGACGACGACCAAGACGTACCCCAACTTCGCCCCCGTGTGGGAACGGGCGATGACGGCCGACTGATGGCCGGGCGCAAGGGCGCGATGCGCCACGACGACGACCACGAGGCGTTCGACCGCCCCCGTCGTCGCACGCAGCCTCGCACCAAGGTGCGCCCGTCGTACGAGGACGCCGACACCGCTCGCGTCGTGACGATCGACCGCGGGCGCTACACAGTCCATCTCGACGACGACACCGTCCTAACTGCCGTCAAGGCACGGAACCTGGGACGCACAGGCGTCGTGGTCGGCGACGTCGTGCGGGTCGTCGGTGACGTGACCGGCGACGAGGGCACCCTGGCGCGGATCGTCGAGGTCGAGGAACGCAGCACCGTGCTGCGGCGCACCGCCGACGACGACGATCCGATCGAGCGGATCATCGTGGCCAACGCCGACCAGCTGATGATCGTGGCCGCACTGGCCGACCCGCCGCCGCGCACGGGATTGATCGACCGGTGCCTCGTCGCCGCGTTCGAGGCCGGCATGACACCGCTCGTGTGCCTCACCAAGGCCGACCTGGCCGACCCCGCCGATCTGCTGCGCCAGCTCGAACCGCTGGACGTCACGGTGCTGGTGACGCGGCGCGGCGACGACCTGGCGCCCATCCAGCGAGCACTCGCCGGGCACACGACGGTGCTCGTGGGTCACAGCGGCGTCGGCAAGTCGACGCTGGTCAACGCACTGGTGCCCGATGCGCATCGCGTCACCAGCCACGTCAACGAGGTGACCGGACGCGGACGGCACACGTCCACCTCGGCGATCAGCCTCGAGCTGCCGTTCGGGGGCCGCATCATCGACACGCCGGGCATCCGATCGTTCGGACTCGCGCACGTGGACCCGGCCCGACTGATTCGTGCGTTCCCCGATCTCGAGGCCGTCGCCACGTCCTGTCCGCGCGGCTGCACCCACGCCGCGGACGAGCCCGAGTGCGCGCTCGACGCGGCCGCGGCCGACGGCCGGTTGCCCAAGCCGCGCGTCGCGTCGTTCCGCCGCATCTGG
>DATMSF010000268.1:0-11132 GCA_035565535.1 Aeromicrobium sp. | reverse complement strand
GGCGGCACGCATCCCCGGCAAGGAGGAGTTCACCGAGACGCTGCGCTACTACCGGCGTCAACTGGAGCTCAAGGACGTCACGGTCCACACCGGTACCCGGGTCGGTCCTGGCGACCTGGTCGACTTCGACGAGGTCGTCGTCGCGACGGGCGTCGAACCGCGCATTCCGAACATCCCGGGCGTCGACCACCCGAAGGTGCTGACGTACCAGCAGGTGATTCGCGACGGCGCGCCGGTGGGCGATCGTGTGGCGATCATGGGGGCAGGCGGCATCGGCTTCGACGTCGCCGAGTTCTGCCTGCACGACCCCCACGAGTCGCTGGAGCACTGGATGCGGCGCTGGGGCGTCACCGACCCGGCTCTGGAACGCGGTGGCCTGGCCACCAAGACGCTCACGCCCCCTCGTCGGGCCGTGACCCTGCTGCAGCGCAAGACCACCGACCTGGGCAAGGGACTGGGCAAGACCAGCGGATGGGTGCACCGCACGACCCTGAAGGACTCCGGCGTCGAGATGGTCAAGGGGGTCACCTACGACCGCATCGACGACGCCGGCCTGCACATCACCGTCGGTGACCGATCTCGGGTGCTCGAGGTCGACACGATCATCTTGTGCACGGGCCAGGAGTCGGTCCGCGACCTGGTCGAGCCGCTGGAACGGGCGGGCAAGCCCGTGCACGTGATCGGTGGCGCGGACGTCGCTGCCGAGCTCGACGCCAAGCGCGCGATCAAACAGGCGACGGAACTGGCTGCTGCACTCTAGGGTATGGGGCATGAGTACCCCCGTGCCTCCTCCTCCCTCCGCACCCGCGACCGGCTACCCGGTCCAGTTCTCCTTCGATGCCCCCCAGAAGGTGGCCCGCTGGCGGCCGCTGGTCCACTGGTTGCTGGCCATTCCGCACCTGGTCATCTTGTACGTCCTGAGCCTGGCCGCCGGCATCATGGTGTTCATCAGCTGGTTCGCCGGCGTGATCACCGGCCGTATCCCCCAAGGACTGCAGGCCGTCGTCGTCCTGATGTCGCGCTACTCGGCGCGAGTCAGCAGCTACATGCTGTTCCTGCGTGAGGAGTACCCACCCTTCACCTTCGACACCTCGTTCGCCGACGCCGGCGGAGATCGGGTCAGGGTCGACATCGCCCCGGCAGTGGACCACCGCAACCGACTGACGATCTTCTTCCGGTTGTTCATGCTGATCCCGCTGATGATCGTCGGCTTCTTCATCGCCATCGCGCTCTACGTCGTGGTGGGCATCGGCTTCTTCGCGGTGCTGATCCTGGGACGGTGGCCGTCAGGTCTGGGCAACTTCGTCGTGGGCTTCCTGCGTTGGCAGACCCGCGTCAACGCCTACGCCAACCTGCTGACCGACGAGTACCCGCCCTTCGGGCTCAGCTGATCGGTCGCCCAACTGCGCGAGATCGCGACCGAGCTCGGCGCGACTCATGTCACGACCTACATCGCATCGGGAAATCTGATCGCGAACGTCCCTGACGACCCGGCACGGTTCGATCGCGCGCTGGACCCGTTCGAGGTCGTCGAGCCCAAGTTCTCCTACGTCGGGCTGCCGTCGGCCGTGACATCCACATCCGATACGCGAACGGCGCCGGGCGACCGTCGATGAAGGTGGACACGTTGCTGCGGCGACTCGCGGTCCCGACGACGGCGCGCAACCTGAACGGTCGACAAGCTGATCGCACTGACAGCGTCCTGACTCAGGCCAAGCCGACGCCGAGACCCAGCATGACGGCGTAGAACGCGAGGCCGGCGATCCACAGGATCGTCGCGACGATGCCGCAGATCCGCCCTGCGTTGACCGTGCCCCGGTTGGCGTACAGCCCCGGGGCAGCGTCGATCTCGCGCAGGACACCGTTGCCCATGACCCACGCCGCGATCCCGAAGGGTGCACAGCACACCAGTCCGAGGATGCCGAACACCAGGATCTGAGTACCTTTCGGGTGGTCCTGAGGTCCCCCGTAGGCGGGTTGCGGTGGCGGGTAGCTTCCGGGCGGTGGTGGGTAGCTCATGTCACGGCAGCCTAGCGATGATCCGCCGCACCCGCAGCGCAACGCTCAGCTGAGCTGACGCAGGCGAACCGTCTCGGGCAGCGCAGCCAGTGCGGCCAGCACCTCCGGTTGCAGCGGGGCGACGACGTCGGTCAGCACGTAACCGTTCTCGCCACGGGTCGCCAACGACTGGGCCTCGATGTTGACGCCGTGCTCGCCCAGCAGACCGTTGATCGTCGCCAGGACCCCCGGAGCGTTGCGGTGCACGTGCGCGATGCGGTGCTTGCCCTGATCGGCCGGCAGGTTGATCTCCGGCAGGTTGACGCTCAGCGACGTGCCGCCGAAGGCGGTGTACGTGCGCAGCTTCGAGGCCACGAAGCGGCCGATGTCCTGCTGGGCCTCCTCGGTCGAGCCACCCACGTGCGGGGTCAGGATGACGTTCGGCACGCCTCGCAGCTCGGACTCGAACGGGTCACCCTGGCGCTTGGGCTCGACGGGAAAGACGTCGAGCGCGGCGCCGGCGATGTGACCGGACTCCAGGTGCGCGCGCAGTGCGCCGGTGTCGACGGCGATCCCGCGCGAGAGGTTCAAGAACAGCGAGCGCGGCTTCATCGCGGCGAACTGCTCCTCGCCGAACAGCCCGGCGTTGCCGGGGCGACCGTCGACGTGCAGTGACACGACGTCGGCCTCGGCGAGCAGCTCGTCCAACGTCGAGCAGCGCTTGGCGTTGCCCAGGGCCAGCTTGTCGTCGATGTCGTAGAAGATCACCTTCAGGCCGAGCGCCTCGGCGATGACCGACAGCTGGCTGCCGATGTTTCCGTATCCGATGATGCCCAGCGTGCGGCCGCGCACCTCGTGGCTGCCGGCGGCCGACTTGTTCCAGACCCCGGCATGCATGTCGGTGGACTTCTCGTGCAGTCGTCGGGCCAGGGAGATGATCTCGGCGATCGCCAGCTCGACGACACTGCGGGTGTTCGAGTACGGCGCGTTGAACACCGCCACGCCGCGTCGAGTGGTGGCCGGCAGGTCGATCTGGTTCGTGCCGATGCAGAAGGCACCGATGGCCAGCAGGTCCGGAGCGGCGTCGAGGACCTTCTCGGTGATGTAGGTGGTCGAGCGAATACCCAGGATGTGGACGCCCTGGATCGCCTCGATCAGCTCGTCCTCGCCCAGCGCGCGGTCGGCCGTCTCGACCTGATACCCCTTGCCGCGCAGGAAGTCTCGTCCGTCCTCGTGGATGTTCTCCAGCAGCAGGACGCGGATGTCGGCGTCCTCGAGGAGCTGGGTGGTGTCAGGGGCAGTCATGGTCATCATCATCGTGCAGGGGGCCTCTCGGTCAGCAGGTGGTGGCTGACGGGGCCCAGGCGAACGGTCCCGCGTGATTGCGGTCGTCGGACGCTCCCCGGTGGTTCCCACCTCAACGCCAGTCGCGCCGACGAGGACGATTCTACCGGGTCGCCGCGAGCCCGTACCGCTCGAACGCCTCCGGTGGGACGTCCTGCTCCAGATTGGCCAGCCTGACCTGTCCCTGAGCGATGAGTCGGCCGTCCTGGTCCACCGAATCGAGGTGCCACAGCTGCTGGGTGCGACCGCGATGGATCGGTGTGGCGGTGACGGTGATCGTGTCCCCCAGCTTGGCCTGGCGGAGGAAGTCGGTCGAGTTGTTCGACCCGACCGCGACACCGCGGCCGTCGAGCCAGATGAACCCGGCGACGCTGGCCGTCGACTCGTGCACCGCGCAGTAGACCCCGCCGTGCGGGATGCCGAACGGTTGCAGGTGACGTTCGGTGATCGTGAACGTCGCAACGACCTTGTCGGGTCCGACCTCGCTGTACTCGACACCGAGCTCGCCGTCCAGACCGGGGATGTCACTCATGTCACGAGGGTAGGTCCTCGACCTGTTGCCTCATGTCAATACCTCCGGTAGGGCTATGACGTTGCCTCATTTGGGAATCTCCGCTGATCGCGGTTGTTCCAGGCGTGGTTGATCGGTGGCTTGGCGCGCGGTGCCTTCTTGGCCTGGGCGAGGGCTTCGAGCTCTCCGGTCAGCGCGAGGATCTGCCGGGATAGGGCCGCGGGTTTGAGTCGTTTGAACGTCGCGTTCATGGTGATCTTGGGTCGGGCTCGGATCGTCTCGTGATCGACGGCACGCTGGTGAGGGGTAGTCGCGGTGTCGTGCTTCTTGGTCACCTTCGCACCGTTGCGCTGCTTGAAGATCAGTTTCTGCTGGGGCAGGAAGTAGTTGGTGAACACCGCGTCCAGCTCCCAGATCTGGTTGAGCTTGGCGAGTTCGGCCCCGGTGTCGTAGCGGTAGTAGCCGACCAGTTCACGGACCCGGGCCCAGTTCTTCTGCTCTACGTGCGCGCCGTCGTTCTTGTTGCCTGGACGGGACCGAGTGAAGGTGATCTTGTTCTCGGTGCACCAACGCAGCAGATGGTCGTTGATGAACTCGCTGCCGTTGTCCGAGTCGATCCCCAAGATGGGGAAGGGGAACATTCCGACGACGTGTTCGAGGGCTTCGAAGACCCACTTCTGGGCCTTGTTGCGCACCGACCGGTTGACCGTCCACCCGGTCGCGATGTCGGTCACAGTCAGCGTGAAACAGAACTCCCCGCTACTGTTGCCACCTTCATGGCCGACCAGGTCGATCTCGACGAACCCAGGGACCGCGTCGTCCCAGTCGGCCCAGGTCCGGATCGGGATCTGCGACTTCAACAGCGATCCAGGCTTGGTGTGCGAGCGACCTCGTGGCATCATCTTCGCCCGCTCCGGCGCGAGCCTGCGGTCGATGGTCGCCGCACTCATCTGGCACAACTGCTCGGCCTGCTCATCGGTCAGGTCGAGCTCGCCGTCGCGGCGCAGGATCGGCACCAGGACCGGCAGCATCGGCGCCAGCCGCTTGCCCGCCGGCGCCCGCAGCACGGCCCAACACGTGGTCAGCGCCGCGACCACCCGCGGCCCGTACGTCGGCGGCCGGGGCTTGCGAGGCTTGACGACCTTCGGCTTCAGCGCATCACGCAGTGCCGCACGCGCGTAGTCACGATGCCAGCCGGTCAACTCCACCAGCTCATCGAGAATCTGGGACTTCTTCGCACGATCGGCACGTGCGTAGGCATGTGCCTTCGTCTTGGTCACTGCCTGGCGTTGGCTCATCGTCAAACCCATCTACGCAGGCGTAGACCGAACCCCACCACCACCGTGCGACACCACGCCGCGACACGGAGATTTTCAGATGAGGCAACGTATCGACCTACGCGGAGGTTTTTGATGAGTCAACGCGCTCGATTGGAAATTATACCCCCTAGGGGTATGGTGGGCTCATGAGCGATCACCCCGGCTACTCCGACGACAAGAAGGCCGTGCTGGCCCGCCTCAAGCGCATCGAGGGACAAGTCCGAGGCCTCACCCGCATGGTCGAGGACGACACCTACTGCATCGACGTGCTGACCCAGGTCTCCGCGACCACCCGGGCGCTGGAGGCCGTCGCGCTCAAGCTCCTCGACGAGCACCTGACCCACTGCGTCGTCGACGCCGCCCGGTCGGGGGACCCGTCGGAGAAGGTCGCCGAGGCGACCGCCGCCATCGCCCGTCTCGTCCGCTCCTGAGAGGAACACCATGAACACCAGCACCTACCGAGTCACCGGAATGACCTGCGGCCACTGCGCCGGTGCCGTCACCGAGGAGATCTCGGCCCTCGACGGCGTGACCTCCGTCGACGTCGACCTGGTCGCCGGCGGCACGTCCACCGTCACCGTCACCAGCGACGGCCCGCTCGAGACCCGCGCGGTCGACGCAGCAGTACGAGAAGCCGGCTACGCACTGGCAGGCCCGAGGGACCTGCCGCTGGCATGACCGCCGAGCCGACCCGCCACGTCCTGGACGTGCACGGGATGACGTGCACGTCGTGCGCCATGCGGGTGGAGAAGAAGCTCAACAAGCTCGAGGGCGTCACCGCATCGGTCAACTACGCGACGGGTCGCGCCCGCGTCGACGTGACGTCCGACATCGGCCTGCAGGACCTGCTCGACAACGTGTCGGCCACGGGGTACTCGGCCACCGAGCACGCGACGCACACCGACCACCACGGCGACCACGGCGCGCAGAGCATGCTGCGCCGTCTGAAGGTCTCGGCGGCGCTGACGCTGCCGGTCCTGGTCGTCTCGATGGTGATGCCCTGGCAGTTCACCGGATGGGAGTGGTTCGCACTGGCGCTGACCACGCCTGTCGTGCTGTGGGCCGCGTACCCGTTCCACCACGCGGCGCTCGTCAACGCCCGCCACGGCGCGGCCACCATGGACACCCTGGTCAGCGTGGGCGTCGGCGCGGCGTACCTGTGGTCGCTGTGGGGCATCTGGACCGGGGACGGCCACATCTACCTGGAGGTGGCGGCCGTCGTCACGACGTTCATCCTGGCCGGCCACTACCTGGAGGCCAACGCCAAGAAGCAGTCGAGCGCGGCACTACGCGCGCTGATGGATCTGGGCGTCCGCGACGTGACCGTCCTGCGCAACGGGCTCGAGACCACCGTGCCGCTGGACGAGCTCGGCGTCGGCGACCGGTTCGTCGTGCGTCCCGGCGAGAAGATCGCCACCGACGGCACGGTCACGGACGGTCACTCCGCCGTGGACGAGTCGATGCTGACCGGTGAGTCGGTGCCGGTCGAGGTCGGGCCCGGCAGCTCCGTGACCGGGGCGACCATCAACAGCCACGGGCGCCTGGTCGTCGAGGCGACTGCCGTCGGTGCCGACACGATGCTGGCCCAGATGGCCCGCCTGGTCGAGCAGGCGCAGGAGGGCAAGGCCCAGGTCCAACGACTCGCCGACCGCATCTCCGGCTGGTTCGTCCCGGCGGTAATCGTGCTGGCCATCGCGACCTTCGTGGTCTGGGCCTTCGTCGGCAGTCTCGACGACGCCTTCACCGCGGGTGTGGCGGTGCTGATCATCGCCTGTCCGTGTGCCCTCGGACTCGCCACACCGACCGCACTGATGGTCGGCACGGGCAGGGGCGCGCAGCTGGGAATCTTGATCAAGGGGCCGCAGGTCCTGGAGTCGACCCGCGTCGTCGACACCGTCGTCCTCGACAAGACCGGCACCGTCACGACCGGCACGATGGCGGTCCAGTCCGTCCGGCCCGAGCCCGGCGTCGACCAGGACACCCTCGCGCGGCTGGCCGCCTCGGTCGAGCACGCCTCGGAGCACCCCGTCGCCCGAGCCATCGCGGCGCTGGCCGAACCGCTGCCCGTCGAACGATTCACCAATCATGCGGGCTTCGGTGTCACGGGCGACGTCGACGGACACGCCGTCGCCGTGGGCCGTCCCAGCTGGCTGCGCGAACAGCAGATCGACGTGCCCGACGACACCACCGGGATCGCGGTGGCCTGGGACGGTCGGTTCCGCGGCACGATCACGGTCGCCGACTCGGTCAAGCCGACGTCGAGCCAGGCCATCGCGGACCTGCGATCGCTGGGCCTGGAGCCCATCTTGCTGACCGGCGACGCCCGCGCCACGGCAGAAGCGGTGGCGGCCGACGTCGGCATCGATCGCGTCGTCGCGGAGGTGAGCCCCGCCGACAAGCTGCACGTCGTCACCGGTCTGCGCGACGAGGGCCGGACCGTCGCGATGATCGGAGACGGTGTCAACGACGCCGCGGCGTTGGCGGCAGCCGACCTCGGCATCGCGATGGGCACCGGGACAGACGTCGCGATCCAGGCCTCGGACCTGACCTTGGTCAAGGGCGATCTGGCCACGGCCGTCGACGCGGTGCGTCTGTCACGTGCGACGCTGCGCACGATCAAGGGCAACCTGTTCTGGGCGTTCGCCTACAACGTCGCCGCGATCCCGTTGGCGGCCTCCGGCCTGCTGAACCCCATGATCGCAGCGGCCGCGATGGCGTTCAGCTCGGTCTTCGTCGTGACCAACAGCCTGCGGCTGCGTCGGTTCACGCCCTGAGTTCTACTTCGACGCCGAGTCGTTCTCGGGTGTGGCGTGCTCGGGGAACGACCCGGCCGACACTTCGACGTCCACCAGGCAGCGGCGGCAGAAGTCGTCCCCGAACGGGGTCAGGTGCACGCTGCGCCGAACGGGCTTGGCGAACCGTGCCCCGTGCAGCACGTCGAGCACCTCAGGTTGCGCCTCGAGCACCTGGTACTCCATCGGATCTCGAACCGGGTTGGGGGAGAACCAGATCAGCCCCAACCGGAACAGGTTGTTGATGTAGGCCGGCACCTGATCGATGTAACGGACCCCGGCCTGAGCGCCGATCATCGTCAGGTTGCGGGCCAGCAGCTCGCTGCTGACCATGCCCAGCGGACCGCCGGTCCTGACGTCCACGCTGGGTTGCGGGCCCTTCTGCAGCAGCAGCAGCAACATGCGCGCCTCGTCCGGGGCCAGCTCGCCGAGGATGCGGGCGAACGCCGGATGAGCCGCGCTGCCGTCCCACACGTCTCGTGAGCGCTCGAGCAGCTCGGCCCCTCGGCGCCGCAGCTGCTCGTCGGCAGAGGTCGTCGACGGTTCGGCTCCCAGCGACGGCGTCATCGAGTCGCCGGTCAACGACAAGGCGCGCGACAGCGGGACACCGCTGCTGACGGCTCGGATGACACCCGTGACGGCGCCGACGACCTCGGTCGCGTCCCGCAGCAGCGCCGATGCCTCGTCAGGATCGCGCATCGACTTCAGCAGTCGAAAACCCGTGCGCGCCGTGGTGCGAGCCCCCCACTCGGCCGAGTGCAGCCAGGCCGAGGCGCCGATCCGGGCCAGTCCTGGCATCGCGTCGATGGCCGGCCCGATGAGATCGCTCAGCGGCGTCTGCTCGGCGCCCAGGTCGGGCAGTGGTGGTAGGTCGTCGTCCTTCACCTGTTCATCCTCCCGAACCGAAGATCGCCAGGTGCAAGAACCCTCCGGCCAGACCCATGATGGCGCCGTGGGCGTAGAGCATCCACTCGTCCTCCTTGATCGCGGCGCGCATCATCTCGACGAAGTCGCGCGGCGGCAGGTCCTTGGTGCGAGTCGCGATCAGCAGACGGATCTTCTCCGACTGCTGCTTGCTGAACTCCGGATCCTTGAACGGAGTCAGGGTGCGGCCCACCGCCTCCACGGCGACCGAGTCGCGGATCGTGTCGAACTTCTTCGAACCCACCGCGACTCGCACCATGCCGCGCGCCGGACCCAACGCGCGGTCGATCGCCGGACGCAACGCCGTGGCCAGCATCTGGCGCGTGCGGTCACCGCGCGGCCCGTCGAGCAGGAAGTCGCCGATGCGTTCCAACGTGATGACGTCGTCGGCGATGATCCGCGCGTAGACCTCGGCGGCCTCGTCCTGGCGGCGCAAGAACAGACCGTGCACCGGGATGATGCCGAGCAGCTTCTGAGGTTCGGGCGGTTCGAAGATCAGCCACATGCCCAATGCGTTGGTGGTCCAACCGACGATGACGCCCATGATCGGCAGCAGCCACCACAGGTGGAAGATCGAGTCGACGATGGCGACCGGGATGCCGAGCAGGAAGCCGAACACGAAGCCGAACAGCACCATCAGGTTCAGCTCCTTTTGACCGAAGTCACGAAAGATGCTGACGACCAGCGCCGGATTCTTGCGGAAGTGCTCGATGACCATGATCTTGGGGTCGAGCAGCTGGTCGATGTGGGTGCCGATCTCGTCGGTGACGTTGCCGACGACCTTCGGCAGCTGCGCCTGGACCCGCAGGTGCACCGCGCGCCGGAAGCTCAGCGGCAGGTCCTGCCACAAGCGGGGGTGCTCGCGCATCATGACCTCGTCGACCAGCTCGGGAACCTCGGGCTGGAACACCTCGACGATGTGGTTGGCGATCTGCTCGGGTTCGAGCTGCTGGTAGAACTCGCGCGGCGTCCCGAGCTTGGAGATCGCCTTGTCGACCGCGATGCTGCCCATCTTCGCGGCTCGAGCAGGCACGATGCCCTGCCAGCCCAGACCGCCCTGCAGGATGCCGGGGACCTCTTGCAGCTTGCGCGGCAGCACGCCGGCCAGCTGTCGCATCCCGGGGACCGTGAAGCCGTGGAAGTGGACCGGGTTGAACAACATGATCAGGCCGGTCCAGTTGATCAACCAGCCGATGACGCCGGTGAAGATCGGGATCGTGACGAGGTGGAGCCAGTTGACGTCCTCAGCCCAGTTCGCCAGCCAGTCCACGATGTGCCCTTCCTCGGTCGGTCCCCTGAGGGTAGTCAGTGACACAACGATCACAACACCGATTCGTGACGACTATAGGGTCGGACCATGAGCTCAACGGCCCCGCTCGAACCGTCGCGTACCGACTCGGTTCTGGGCCGTGTCGCCGGGCTGTTGAGGCCCTACCGCGGCAAGATCGTGCTGGTCACGATGGCTGTCGTGCTGTCGGCGGTGCTGACCTCGATCGTGCCGTTCCTGACCAAGGCCGTGTTCGACCAGGCACTGTTCCCGCCCGACGCCGATCCCGATCTTCAACTGCTGACCTGGCTCGTCGTGGCGATGTGCCTGATCCCGATCATGACGGCCCTGATCGGCATCGGGCAGAACTGGTTGACCTCGACGGTCGGCAACTCGGCCATGGCCGATCTGCGCGGCGACCTGTTCGCCCACCTGCAGAAGATGGAGCTGGCGTTCTTCACCGCGACCAAGACCGGAGCGATCCAGTCGCGCCTGGCCAACGACGTCGCGGGCGTGCGGACCGTCCTGACCGACACCGCCACCACGATCCTGCAGAACACCGTCACCGTGACGGCGGCGTTCATCGCGATGGTGCTGCTGTCGTGGAAGCTGACGATCCTGACGTTGATCGTGATGCCGCTGTTCATCTGGATCCAGCTGCAGGTCGGCCGGCGCCGACAACGGCTGGCGCGACGCACCCAGGAGTCGCTGTCGGAGATGACCGCCATCACCGAGGAGGCACTCAGCGTCTCGGGGATCTTGCTGTCGAAGGTGTTCAACCGCGGTGACGCCGAGGTCGAGCGGTACCGCGAGGCGAATCGACAACAGACCCGCCTGCAGGTCGAGCAAGCCATGACGGGCCGGGCGTTCTTCGCCACGGTCCAGACCTTCTTCGCGATCACCCCCGCGCTGATCTACCTCGTCGCCGGATACATGATCACCGGGTCGCTCGGCGGCGCCGACCTGACCGCAGGGAC
>DATMSF010000267.1:0-5789 GCA_035565535.1 Aeromicrobium sp. | reverse complement strand
GTGCCGACGCCGACGCCGAGGCGTTCGAGATCGCGATCGAGTCCGCGCTGGCCGGGGACGACACCGACGCCCTGGTGGCACTGTACGTGCCGCCGATCAACACCAGCGGCGAACAGGTCGCCGACGTGCTCGCCGCGATCGGCGAGCAGTCGGACAAGCCGATCGTGTCGACCTTCCTGGGCAGCGAGGGCGTTCCCGAGCTGCTGCGCGTCCCCGACGTCGCCGGTGGTGCCGCCGGTCGAGGATCGGTGCCGTCGTATGCGGCGCCGGAGTCGGCGGTGCGTGCCCTGGCGCGAGTGGTCCGGTACGCCGAGTGGGCGGCGCGCGACCACGGAGAGTTCCACGTGGCCGACGACCACCGCCAAGGTGACGCGCGGCAGATCATCCGCGAGGCGCTCAAGCAGGCACCACGAGGCGCGGTGCTGTCGACGCAGCAGGTGCAGGACCTGCTGGCTTGCTACGGCATCGACATGCTGACGTGGATCAACGTCTACGACGTCGACGAGGCCGTCGCCGCGGGCGAGCAGCTGGGCTGGGACGTCGTCCTCAAGGCCGGCAGCGAGCACCTGCGGTCCCGCCCGGACCTGGCCCACGTGTGGCGCGAGATCCACAGCGCCGACGACATGCGACGCGCGTGGTCCACGCTGACCAGCTGGACCGGAATCCGCAAGGGCACCAAGTTCTTCGTGCAACGCTCGGCGCCCGACGGCGTCCAGGTCTCGTTCTCGATCATGGAGGACGAGCTGTTCGGCCCCCTCGTCTCGTTCGGGCTGGCCGGGCCGCCCAGCGACCTGCTCGGTGACCGCGCCTACGGGATCCCGCCGCTGACGAACGTCGACGCGGACGACATGGTCAGCCAGCTGCGCTCGGCGCCACTGTTGTTCGGCTACAAGGGCTCCGATCCGGTCGACGTCGGCGCCATCCAGGACGTCATCGTCCGGTTGGCGGCCATGAAGGACGACCTGCCCGAGATCGCCGAGCTCGACCTCGAGCCGGTCACGGTGCACCGCGACGGCATCATCGCGCTGAGCGCACGGGCCAAGATCGTCGCGACGGCCGACCGGCGCCCCGAGTGGTACGTACGGCGGCTGAGCGAGCCTGCGATCTCGGGGGATACGCTGGCGTGATGCAGGACCTTCGCACCGAGCTGCACGCCGACGTCTCGCGCAGCGGCTACTACCCGGAGATCGTGTCCCAGGGCATCGACGACGCGCTGGCCGGTGAACCGGTCGTCCACTACGTGATGCAGCACGAACCGACGTTCGACGGCGATCAGATCCGTCGCCACATGACGGTGCTGGTGCTGACGCCGACACGCGTGCTGCTGGTGCACACCGACGAGCACCCCGGCGACGACCTGTTGCCCAAGCCCTACACGTCGACGACCGCTGAGGCCGTCGGCATCGCCCAGGTCAGGTCGGTCGTCGTCACCCGGATGGTCGAGGCGGCCACGTCCAAGCTGGAGGAGGCCGTGCTGACGATCGCCTGGGGAGCGGTCCAGCGGATCGAGCTGGAACCGGCCCGCTGCTCCGACCCCGACTGCGAGGCCGACCACGGCTACTCCGGCACGGTGGCCGGAGACGACTTCTCGCTGCGGCTCAGCGCGACCGCCGACGGGGGAGCAGCGGTCGAACGGCTGCTGGGCTTCGCCCGGGCCCTGTCGGAGGCGACGTCCGACCCCGCTGCGGCAGGGCGCCTGTGACGGCAGCGGCACCCCACACGATCGACGCGGTCGTGCCGTCGGTCGGCGCTGCCCTCGGCGTCGACGGATTCGACAACGTGCTCGGTCTGCCCGAGGCCGCCGGCTACGTGGTGTTCCTCGTCGACGGCATGGGGCTCGACCTGCTGCGCGACCACCGGTCCGAGGCGCCGTTCCTCAGCGCGATGACGTCGTTCGACGGTGTGCAGTGCGGAATCCCCTCGACCACTGCCACGAGCCTGACCTCGCTGGGCACGGGCGCACGGCCTGGGCAGCACGGCGTCGTCGGGTACACCTCACGCGTGCCCGACACCGGTGCCCGCCTGAACATGCTCAAGTGGGATCAGCCGGTCGATCCGCATCGTTGGCAGCCGCTGCCCACTGTGTGGCAGCAGATCGCCGCTGCCGGCATCGCGACGTCGTCGGTCAACCAGGCCAAGTTCGCCGAGTCCGGTCTCACGCTGTGCAGCCAGCGCGGCGTGCCGTTCCACGGTGTCGAGTCGGTCCACGAACGCCACGACGTCCTGCTCGACGCCGCCGAATCGGCAGCGCGCACCCTCACGTATGCGTACGAGTCGCGGCTGGACTTCACCGGTCACGGCAAGGGCACGGCGTCGCAGGAGTGGCGCGACATGTTGCGCACCATCGACGCAGAGCTGGAGGCGTTGCGCCGCGACCTGCCCTCGGATTGCCGCCTGCTGGTCACGGCCGACCACGGCATGGTCGACCTACCGATCGAGGGCCGCTTCGACGTCGATCAGTACCCCGACCTGCTGGAGGACGTGACCCTGGTTGCCGGCGAGGCGCGATTCCGTCACCTGTACACCCGGGCGGGCGCCGCCGAGTCCGTTGCGGCGCGCTGGCGCGACCGGCTGGGGGATCGGACCGTCGTGATGACGCAGGACGAGGCCATTGCCGCCGACTGGTTCGGTCCCGTGGCCCAGCACGTCCGCGGACGGATCGGGGACGTGCTGGTCGCGGCGCTCGACGACTTCGCGGTGTTCTCGTCCCGGGAGTTCGCGATCGAGTTCAAGATGGTCGGCTTCCACGGATCGATCACCGAGGCCGAGCTCGGCATCCCTGTCCTGGTGGCCTGATCGATCCTCGGGGACCGGTGATGTTGGTCCGAGGGTGTTCTGCTCCCGGGGTGATCAGCGCGTCCCCGCGGCGACGCGGTGGCCGCTTTGGCAAGATGGCGCTGTGGCAGACCTGAACTTCTACTCCGGGACGATGGACTGCGGCAAGAGCACCTTGGCCTTGCAGATGGACCACAACCACCGAGCCCGTGGTCGGGAAGGTCGCGTGTTCACCTCGCACGATCGGGCGGGGACGTCCCGACTGTCCAGTCGCCTGGGTCTGGAGGTCGCCGCGATCGAGGTGAACGTCGACTTCGACTTCTGGCGCTACACCGTCGATGAGCTCACCCAGGGCGGTCGCATCGACTACTTCGTGTGTGACGAGGCCCAGTTCTACCGGTCGGGCCAGATCGACCAGCTGGCCAAGATCGCCGACGAGCTGGACATCGACGTCTACGCGTTCGGCATCCTGACCGACTTCCGCACGAGGCTCTTCGAGGGCTCGATGCGGTTGATCGAGCTGGCCGACCGGGTGCACACGCTGCAGGTCGAGGCGCTGTGCTGGTGCGGCGAACGGGCCACCCACAATGCGCGCACCGAGAACGGCGAGATGGTCACCGAGGGCGAGGTGATCGTCGTCGGCGACGTCGAGGCTGCCGATCGACCCGATCCGCAGGTCGGTTACGAGGTGCTGTGTCGCCGCCACCACCGCCGGCGGATGACAGCGGTCACCGCTCGGGCCGCGTCGTTGTCGCCCGACGTCCTGCCTTTTGATTGACGCAAAGCGCGCTCAGCGCGCGCAGCGTCAATCACGCCAGGGAGCTCAGCGACCGTGAGCCGATGCGGCGCAGCCGCCGAGAGCGAGGCGCTGGTGAGGTGTCAGGCTCGCGCAAGCCCACCCTGTTGCGTGCGCCTACCCGCGCGTCGGCCGTGGCCGGCCTCCGGCTGGCGACCGATGGTGCGCGACGCGCAGCGCGCTCTGCGCGCGCAGTGTCGATCACGCCAGGGAGCTCAGCGACCGTGAGCTGATGCGGCG
This sequence comes from Aeromicrobium sp., assembly GCA_035565535.1. Taxonomy (GTDB): domain Bacteria; phylum Actinomycetota; class Actinomycetes; order Propionibacteriales; family Nocardioidaceae; genus Aeromicrobium. Next base: position 1,978 of record DATMSF010000267.1, on the reverse strand, counting down.
CAGCCGCCGAGAGCGAGGCGCTGGTGAGGTGTGCGGCTCGGTGCGCCGCGGTGGTGGGGACGAGGCGCTGTTGATGGAGGGTCAGTCCTGGCGGTCGCCGAACATGATCTCGTCCCAGCTGGGGACCCGTCGACGTTCGTGACGCTTCTTCGTCGTCGGAGCGCTGGTGTCGGGGACAGCGATGTCGTGCTCGACGGTGTGGTCGAGGTCGTCGTGCTCGGCTTCGATCAGCTCGGGAATCTCGTCGGCTGGGGTGAGTGCCGTCTGCGCGCGCCGGTCGCGGGCTTCCTTCAACGACGAGACCGGAGGCAGCAACGCCACGTCGTCGAGGAGATGTTCGGCGGCTGCGATGTCGTCGGGCAGTCCCAGGTCGAGCTCGAGCTCGCCGGTCGGTGCGGACGCGACATCGTCGTCCACGTCCGAGTGTGCCTCCGCAGCCTGCGGTTCGGTCGTCCCGGGCGCGGTGGACTCGCGAATGGCATCGGCCAGGGCCATGTCGCTGGACGGATCGGCCGGAAGGTCGGCCACCAAGGCGTGAGCGGCGTCGTCGACCGGAAGCACATAACGTCCGTCGACGTCGTAGAGGAACGTCGCCGAGCGATCACCCGACGTCATCACCACGGTCCACCGGCCGTCTTCGCGCCGGAAGGCGTCCCACGTGGCGGCATCAGGTGACTGGTTCTGCTCGCGCAGACCCTGGTCGACCAGGTCGCCCAGCCGGACACCGGTACCGGTGACGTGACGGCGGCGCACGCTGGTGCGCTGCGCCTGCTGGGCCATGTACTCCCGCTCGGCGATGACGGCACCGGCGAACGGCTCGATGCTGGTCAACGCCATTCCGGTGGCTTCGGCGATCTGGTCGGGCGACTCGCCCCGACGGATACGGGCCTGGATCTCGCGTGGCGTCAGCTGGTTGTCCATGGGCTGCTCCCGAGGAGTGGGTTGTTGCGACACGGCCAGGGTGCGCTGCACGCGGAACAGCTCGTCGGTGGAGGGGTCACGCAGGACGAGGAACTGCTCGTCCTCGCTGAGACCCTCGACGCCGAGCTCGCGCATCCTGCCTCCTGTGCCGCGGTTCCCGTGAAGTCGTGAGGAACCTGTTGCCATGGTATGTACGGCGCCCCGCAATTGTGCGGAGCACGCTCGGTGTGTCAGGGCGTCAGACGCAGCGAGTCGAAGGCCGGGTCGTGGTTGCCGAATCGGTGATTCGTGACACTGACGGCTTGCTCCAGCAGGAAGGGCAGCAGCTCGACGCGGCCGGACCAGGTGACCTCGTCGGCGTAGATCGAGACGTCCGGGTCGCCGGTGATCGCGGCGACCAGCTCTTCGATGGAGGACCCGACGAGGCGGATCCGTCCGGGGCGCTGCTCGGCCATCCGAGCCAGCCACCGTTCGCGCGACTCCACGACGTGCTCGACCCCGAGGAGCGCCAGTGTCAGTGCGGCCGGCGTGCTCACGGTCATCCGCGCCCCGGAACGTCGACCGGCCGCCACGACGCGAAGCAGATCGACCAGCGGTGCGTCGTCGTGACGGATCTCGACCGATGCCGGCAGGTAGCGGAACACGTTGCGCTCCACTCCCAGGCCCGACACGTCCTTGGCGACTCCGAACTCGCGGTCCCAGGCGAACTGGTCGGAGCAGGCCGCACCGACCAGGTTGCGCAGCTCGTCCTCGGCCAGGTGCGGCGCTGCGGCCCGGATCAGCTCGCGCACCGGTGCCGACAGCGTGGTCTCGTCGCCCGTGCGACGTAGTGGACGGCGGTGCCAGGTGCCGAGGCGTGCCAGGTAGTTCGGGCCTCCGGCCTTCGCCCCGGGACCGACCGACGACCGCTTCCAGCCGCCGAACGGTTGACGTTGGACGATCGCGCCGGTGATCCCGCGGTTGACGTACAGATTGCCCGCCTGGACGGAGCCGACCCACGTGCTGACCTCGTCGGGGTCGAGCGTGTGCAGCCCGGCCGTGAGCCCGAAGTCCGTGG
>DATMSF010000266.1:0-3216 GCA_035565535.1 Aeromicrobium sp. | reverse complement strand
GCGCCGGCCCCGAGAATGCGCACCACGTCCAGGACCGAGATGCCCGCCTCGGCCAACGCCGCCAACGCGCCGGGAACATCGGTGTTGTCGGCGGTCCATCCCTTCGAGGTGCGCACCAACGTGTTCGCCGCACCGAGACGTTCCACGACAGGTGTGCGATCCGTGGCGAATGCCGCGGCTTCGGGTTTCAGCGGAGCGGTCACCGACAGACCGCGCCACTCATCACCCAATCCCGACACGACGGCTGCCAGACCCCCTGCGGGAACGTCGATCGCGTCGTACGTCCAGTCCAGCCCGGCGGCCGCGTACGCCGCCCGATGCATGACCGGCGACAAGGAGTGGGCGATGGGACTGCCCAGGACGGCCGCGCGCATCAGCAGATGTCGTCCTCGTCCTTGGACGGATCGCTGCACCAGGCCTTCAGCTTCGCCACGGCTCGTTCGTGCTCGGCCAAGGTCGTGCTGAACACGGTCGTGTTGTTCTCGTAGTCGGGCACGAAGTAGAGCCAGTCCCCGTCGGCCGGGTTGAGCACCGCTTCGATCGTCTTCTCCCCCGCCGCACCGATCGGACCGGGCGGCAGCCCCTGGTGGACGTAGGTGTTGTACTCGGACTGGTTGGCGCGCTGCTCCGGCGTCGTCCAGACGTCACCGGTGATGCCGTTGGCGTACGAGACGGTGGCATCGGACTGCAGCGCTATCCCCCGTTCGAGGCGGTTCAGGAAGACCCGCGCGACCTTCGGATAGTCCGCGTCCTGGTTCGCCTCGTACTCCAGGATGCTGGCCAACGTCATGACCTGCGTCTTGGTCAGCCCGACGGCCTGGGCCCGCGTCTCGATGTCCAAGCGCTTCTCGACCTCGACGGTCTTGGCCACCATCTGCTTGAGCAGCTCGACAGCGTCCATGCCCGGCGTGACGACGTACGTCGCCGGATACAGGAAACCTTCGGGATTGCCGTTCGCCTCGGGCGGCAGACCGATCGCGTCGGGCTGCTCGAAGGCGGCCTCGACCTGCTCGACGGTGATCTCGGAGTTCTTCGCGATCGCCTTGGCGATCGCGTCGAGCCGTGAACCCTCCGGAATCGTGACCTTGGCCTCGACCTTGTTGCCCTTGTCACTCAACGCGGTCAGGGCAGCTTCGGCCGACATCTGCTTCCTCAGCTGGTAGAAGCCCGGCTGGATGGCCTGAGCCCGCGGGTCCGCCAGGCTCAGCTGGTAGAACGCCTCGGCGCTCTTGACCACGTCGGCTTCGTACAGCACGTTCGCGATCGCCTGACCCGTCGCGTCCTGAGGAATCTCCACCAGGACCTCGCCGGTCCCCTCACCGACGTAGTCCTCGGGCCCGCTGAAGAAGTCCTTGACCTTGCCGTAGGCGAACCATCCGCCCGCCACGACGGCGAGCAGCACGAGCAGCACCAGCAGGCGTCGACCCCAGGACGGCCCGGAAGGCCGCTCGGCCCGACGGTGGCCGGCCGGACGGGGACCGTCGTCGCCGGGTCGTCCGCCGGTCATCGCCTCGAATGGGTCACTCATGTCCGTGGTCCTCGCCGTCGTGGGGGCCGTTCTCGACTGTCGTGGGCAGCAGTTCACCCGGGGCGGACCCGCGGGTCCGCTCGGCATCGATCGCCGATTGCAAGATGACCGTGGCCGCGGCCTGGTCGATCACCTTGCGACGTTTCTGTCCCGACTTGCCGCCCTCGCGGAGCAGCCCGTCAGCAGTCATCGTAGACATCCGTTCGTCGATCAGTCGGATGCGGACGTCACCGAGCAACGGTGCGAGGTCAGCGCAGAATGCCCTGACCTTGGCAGCCGCCGGTCCTTCGCGGCCGGACAGGCCGACCGGCCAGCCGACGACGCACTCGATGGCGTCGACCTCGGTGACGATGCCGGCGATGCGGGTCGCGGCGCCCGGCCCCGCCGCGACTGTCTCGAACGGGGTCGCCACCAGGCCGTCGGGGTCGCACACCGCGACCCCGATCCGCACGTCACCGACGTCAACGCCGATCCGTCTGCCTCTGCGCATGCGGTGCGTCAGCCGCGGACGGCTGCCTCCGCGGCCGCCAGAGCCGCCGGGATGGCCGACACGTCGGTGCCGCCGCCCTGCGCGACGTCGGACTTGCCACCGCCTCGCCCACCGAGAATCGGGCCGATCGTGCCGATCAGGTCGTTCGCGCTCAGGCCACGATCCTGTGCCTCCGCGTTGAGGGCGACCACGGCCGACGGCTTGCCACCGGCGTCACCGATCACGACCACGACGGCCGGACGCCCCTGGATGCGGCCTCGGATGTCGAGGGCGAGCGTGCGGACGTCGCCACCTCCGGCCCCTTCGGCGCGATGCCCGACGAAAGCAACACCGTTGATGTCACGCGCCTCGTCGGCGATCTCGGCCGCCGCTCCGAGCAGCTGTTGTGCCTTGAGCTTCTCGGACTCCTTCTCCAACGTCTTGAGCCGATCGACCAGGCCACGCACCCGCCCCGGGACGTCATCGGGCTGGGTCTTGAGGATCTCGGTCAGCTGACGGACGACATCGCGCTCACGCGCCAGGTACTGGAAGCCCTCGATGCCGACCAGGGCCTCGACCCGGCGGTTCCCCGCGCCGACGGAGCCGTCCGACGTCAGCACGACCGTGCCGATCTGCGACGAACGCTCCACGTGGGTGCCGCCGCAGAGCTCGCGGGACCACGGGCCACCGATCTCGACGACGCGAACCTGTTCCCCGTACGTCTCGCCGAACAGCGCCAACGCGCCGAAGTCGCGCGCCTCGGGAAGCGACATCAGGTGGGCCGAGACCGGCAGGTCCTCGCGCAGCGCGCGATTCGAGACGTGCTCGATGTCGTGCATCTGCTGCGGTGACAGCGCGGCGTTCCACCCGAAGTCCAGCCGAAGGTAGCCGGGGCGGTTGAACGAGCCAGACTGCAGAGCCGTGGGCCCGAGCACCTCGCGCAGGGCGGCGTGCACCACGTGCGTGCCCGAGTGCGCCTGGCGTGCACCGGTTCGCCACTCGGGGTCGACGGCGGCCTCGACGTCCGTGCCGAGCGTCAGCTCACCGTCGAGGATCCGGACCTGGTGGACGACCAGGCCCTTGACGGGACGTTGGACGTCGAGCACCTCGGCCCGGCCCCCACTCCACACGATGGAGCCGGCATCGGCGTGCTGACCGCCCGATTCGGCGTAGAACGGTGTGCGATCGAGCACCACCTCGCCCACGGATCCGGCCGACA
>DATMSF010000265.1:0-6015 GCA_035565535.1 Aeromicrobium sp. | reverse complement strand
CTCTGATCCGAGCACGGTCTCGACACTGGCGCCCAGCAGCAACGCGAACAGGCCGACCCACAGCCACAGCATCAGCACGACGACGCCGGCGAGCGCGCCGTACGTCTTGCCGTAGCTGCCGAAGTTGTCGACGTAGACGCTGAACCCCACCGACGCGGCGATCCACAGACCGACCGCCACACCCACACCGAGGCGAGAACGGCGTCGAATGCCGTTCGTGGCGACACCGAACACGACGGCGACGCCGACGGTCAGGGCCGCGGCAGCCAGCGCCCAGCGCCCCACGTCGACCACGGCGCGCACCCCCGACGGCACGTCGAGGGCGTCCAGCACGGCGGGCGCGGCAGCGACCAGGGCGATCAGCACCAGCACGAGCACGACGCCCGCCACGGTCAGGACGAGCGCCTCGGCCTTGGCCCTGACGAATCCGGGTTGATCGGCGTGCACGAACATCAGTCGCAACGCCTTCAGCAAGTTGGCGACCCCGCCGGAGGCGCTGTACAGCGCGAGAGCGATCGCGAAGAACAAGCCGACGCCCAGCGAGGATCCGCCCGTCGAGGTCAGCGCGGTCAGCTGCCCCGTGATGACCGAGGCGGCGTCGGCGGGCAGCGCCTCGGCGAGCTGATCGGCCTGTCGTTGCACCGTGCGGGGCGAGGCGAACAGCCCGTAGCCGAGCACGCCGGCGATCAGTGCGGGGAACAGCGACAAAAACGTGTAGAACGAGACGCCGGCCGCCAGCAGCGTGGCGTTGCGTTCGGAGGCGTGTCGCCAGGCGGCGCGGACCGTGCGGATCGCTTCCATACCCGGACGGTACCCAGTGCCGGGGACGACCAGTGCCGTGATGCCGACCCGTTTTGTCCGACCCGGACGGCAAGGTGTGTTTCGAAGAGACGTTCGACACGCCGTTCGAAGAAGTGTTCGACAAATGTCCGAGGTCTCGTCTACAGTCGTAAACGTGTTCGATCGAACGTCTGTTCGCAACGCTTGATCGGATGACACCTCGGGCAGCGGCCCCGACGTCGATCGAACGCACCAAGTCCAGATCACATCCTCACCTTCCCCGGAGGACACCATGAGCACCATCACCTTCACCGCCCCGCAGCTGGCCCGGCCCGTGCACCGGTCCACCGCCGTTCGGCTCACGCGCCGCGGCAAGATCGTCGTGCTGGCCGTCGCGTTCATCGTGATCGCACTGTTGACTCTCGTGCTCGGCCCCTCGGTCGTCGCCACCGATGAGGCCGGCGTCTCCCAGCAGGTGCGCACGGTCAAGGTGATGGCGGGGGAGACGCTGTGGCAGATCGCCGCCGACGCCAACCCGGACGGCGACATCCGCGACACCGTCGACACCATCGTGCGGCTCAACTCCCTGCCCAACGCCTCGGCGGTGCAGGCCGGCGCAGTGATCGCGGTGCCGGTGTACTGACCCGATCGCGGGCGCGATGCGACGCCGGGGTCACGTCCGTGGGGAACGGGCGTGACCCCGGCGTCGTGTCCGGCCGGTCGGGTTCGTCGGCGACGGCCGACCTCGGTCAGCTCGAGGTCAGTTCTCCGCTGCCGTTCTCCAGGTGGGCTCGCACGAACCACTGGAACAGCTCCATCTGCTTGATCTGTCCGATCAGCATGTCCTCGGTGACCGGGTCCAGCTCGGCCGCTGCCTCCTGTGCCTTGCGGTGGTCGGCCAGGACCGCGGCGTAGACGCGGTCGACCTCGCTGAGGTGCTCGGTGGTGGTGGCGCGGCCCAACGGGTAGTCCTCCCACGAGCGCGCCGCCACGATGGCTCCGGGATTGCCGTTCGGCGAGCCGCCGAGGGTAGCGATGCGCTCCGCGGTCTCGTCGACCATCGCGCGTACCTGCTCGACCTGCGGGTCGATCATCTCGTGGACGGCGATGAAGTCGCGGCCGACGACGTTCCAGTGCACGTGCTTGAGGGTCAGGGCCAGCTCGTTGAGGACGTGCAGCCGCTCCTGCAGCATCGTGGCGACTTTCTTTCCGGTCGCTTCGGTCAGGCCGGGCACGGTGTACTTCGATGCGCTGCTCATGGCCGGAGGGTTCCCCGCCTCCGGCCGCTCCAAACCTGGCCCGCCCGCACGACCAGCGTTGCTCGCCAGGGAGCGGAGCGACCGTGAGGGGCGAGGGACGAGCCCCGAGGCGAACCACGCTGACCTGCTGGTCGTTTGCCTCGCTGCAGGGCACTGACAGCCGGTCTGCTCTGGCGACCACCCGCTCGCCAGGGAGCGGAGCGACCGTGAGGGGCGAGGGACGAGCCCCGAGGCGAACCACGCTGACCTGCTCGCCGTTCGCCTCGCTCCAGGGCACTGACAGCCGGTCTGCACTTGCGCCCAGACTCGCTGTGGAGATCCGTCTTGCCCGAGCGACACGCGGGACGGGTGTGACCTGTGTGACGACGCCACCGGCCCTGACCTGCAATGACGGGACGCGCGCAAGAAAGTGTCCGATGCGTCGTCCAGACTTGTTGCACAGGCCACGACAGCGGCGTACAGTGGCACAAGATGTAGTAGTTACAGCGGTGTAGTTTTCCACATCTTGTTACACAGCAGGACGGCGGTTACCCACCGATTTTCGCCTTGATCCACATCGAATCCACAGATTCATCCCCAGGGCGAACGGCAGCTGCACCGGCGAGGACGACCCCCGTGCAGTCGATGAACAGCACGAGCAACAACGACGACCAGAAGGGAGAGCGACATGCATTGTCCGTTCTGCAAGAACGCCGACACCAAGGTCCTGGACAGCCGTGTCGCCGACGACGGCGGAGCGATCCGACGCCGTCGCTCCTGCCCGTCGTGCGAGAAGCGGTTCACCACGATCGAGCAGATGCAGCTGATGGTGCTCAAGCGCAGCGGGACCACCGAGCCGTTCAACCGCGACAAGGCGGTGGCCGGCGTCCGCAAGGCCTGCAAGGGACGGCCGGTCTCAGACGACGACCTGGCGCGCCTCGGCCAGCAGGTCGAGGACGCGTTGCGCGAGGCCGGCGCGGCCGAGATCCCGGCCCATGACGTGGGCCTGGCCATCCTGGAGCCACTGAAGTGCCTCGACGAAGTCGCCTACCTGCGGTTCGCCAGCGTCTACAAGAGCTTTGAGTCCGTCGACGACTTCGCCGCCGAGGTGGCCGCCCTGATGGCAGCGAGCGCCGACGGCGAGTTGGCCGAACAGTCCGTCAGCAAGAACACCACCCCATGAACGCCTTCGGGCCCGCCCCGAACCCCCTGGAACCAACCACCCACCACGATGCACAGGAGCAGCACATGACGGAGATTGTCAGCGGTCCCAACGGGGCCTCCGACGACGCCCAGCGGGCGCAGGTCGACCAACCGGCGCAGCAGAAGACGGGTTTGACGCTCGAGCGCGTCTACACCACCGAGGGTGTCCATCCGTATGACCAGGTGACGTGGGAGCGTCGCGACGTCGTGCAGACGAACTGGAAGACCGGCGAGAACGTCTTCGAGCAGCGCGGCGTGGAGTTCCCCGACTTCTGGAGCGTCAACGCCTCCACGATCGTGACCACGAAGTACTTCCGTGGGGCCGTCGGCTCACCGGACCGTGAGCAGAGCCTGCGACAGCTGCTCGACCGGGTCGTGCTGACCTACACCAAGGCCGGCAAGGAGCACGGCTACTTCGCCACCGACGCCGACGCCGAGATCTTCGAGCACGAGCTCACCTACATGCTCCTGCACCAGATCTTCAGCTTCAACAGCCCGGTGTGGTTCAACGTCGGCACCTCGAGCCCGCAGCAGGTCAGCGCGTGCTTCATCCTGGCCGTCGACGACTCGATGGACTCGATCTTGAACTGGTACCGGGAGGAGGGCCTGATCTTCAAGGGTGGTTCCGGTGCAGGCCTGAACCTGAGCCGCATCCGTTCCAGCAAGGAGCTGCTCCGCTCCTCGGGTGGAACCGCCTCGGGTCCGGTCTCGTTCATGCGCGGCGCCGACGCCTCGGCCGGCACCATCAAGTCCGGCGGAGCGACCCGTCGCGCGGCCAAGATGGTGGTGCTCGACGTCGATCACCCCGACATCGAGGAGTTCGTGCAGACCAAGGCGCGTGAGGAGGACAAGATCCGCGTCCTGCGCGACGCGGGTTTCGACATGGACCTCGGTGGCCACGACATCACCTCGGTGCAGTACCAGAACGCCAACAACTCGGTGCGCGTCAGCGACGAGTTCATGCGCGCGGTCGAGGACGGCACCGAGTTCGGTCTGCGCGCCCGCACCACCGGCGAGGTCATCGAGACCATCGACGCTCGCCGCCTCTGGGCCGACATCGCCCAGGCCGCGTGGGAGTGCGCCGACCCCGGCGTGCAGTACGACGGCACGATCAACGACTGGCACACCTCGCCGGAGACGGGCCGCATCACGGCCTCGAACCCGTGCTCGGAGTACATGCACCTGGACAACTCCTCGTGCAACCTGGCCAGCTTGAACCTGTTGAAGTTCCTCAAGGACGACGGCTCGTTCGACACCGAGAAGTTCACCAAGGCCGTCGAGTTCATCATCACGGCGATGGACATCAGCATCTGCTTCGCCGACTTCCCGACCGAAGCCATCGGCGCCACCACGCGGGCGTTCCGCCAGCTCGGCATCGGCTACGCCAACCTGGGCGCCCTGCTGATGGCCTCGGGTCTGGCCTACGACTCCGACGGTGGCCGAGCGCTGGCCGGTTCCATCACCTCACTCATGACCGGTGCGTCGTACCGCCGCTCGGCCGAACTGGCCGGCGTCGTCGGCCCGTACGACGGCTTCGCCCAGAACGCGGCGGCGCACGAGCGGGTCATGCGCAAGCACCAGGCCGCCAACGACGAGCTGCGCGGTCTGCACGCGATGGACATCGCGGTGCAGCGGGCGGCGGCCAAGGAGTGGGCCGACAACCTGCGCATCGGCCAGATCAACGGCTGGCGCAACGCGCAGGCCTCCGTGCTGGCACCCACCGGCACCATCGGTTTCATGATGGACTGCGACACCACCGGCATCGAGCCGGACTTCTCACTGGTCAAGTTCAAGAAGCTGGTCGGCGGCGGTTCGATGCAGATCGTCAACCAGACCATCCCGTCGGCGCTGAAGAAGCTCGGCTACGCCGAGGAGACCATCGAGGCGATCGTCGAGTACATCGCCGACAAGGGTCACGTCGTCGATGCGCCCGGTCTGAAGACCGAGCACTACGAGGTCTTCGACACCGCGATGGGTGAGCGTTCCATCAAGCCGATGGGGCACGTGCGGATGATGGCGGCCTGCCAGCCGTTCCTGTCCGGTGCGATCTCCAAGACGGTCAACCTGCCCGAGTCGGCCACGGTCGAGGAGATCCAGGACGTCTACTTCCAGGGCTGGAAGCTGGGACTGAAGGCGCTCGCGGTCTACCGCGACAACTGCAAGGTCGGCCAGCCGCTGAGCGATGCGAAGGCGGCCAAGAACACCAAGGCCGACGAGAAGGCCGAGCCTCAGGTCAAGACGGTCGTCGTCGAGAAGCCGATCCGTCGTCGCCTGCCGAAGTCGCGCACCTCGATCACCACGTCGTTCAGCGTCGGTGGTGCCGAGGGTTACATGACCTCGGGTGCGCACGAGGACGGCTCGCTGGGCGAGATCTTCCTCAAGCTCGGCAAGCAGGGCTCGACGCTGGCGGGCATGATGGACGCCTTCAGCATCGCGATCTCGATCTCGCTGCAGTACGGCGTGCCCTTGGAGACGTTCGTCAGCAAGTTCACGAACATGAAGTTCGAGCCGGCCGGTCTGACCGACGACCCGGACGTCCGCATGAGCCAGTCGATCATGGACTACACGTTCCGTCGCCTGGCCCTGGACTACCTGGACTTCGAGACCCGTTCGGCGATGGGCATCTTCTCGGCCGAGGAGCGCCAGCGCTACCTCGACACCGGCTCGTACGAGCCTCTCGAGGCCGGCGGCACCACAGCGGCCGAGCTGATCGAGGCCCCGGCCGAAGATCCCGTCCGCCAGTCGGGTGAGGGTGAGGCTGCTCGCCAGCCCGAGGCACGAGGGCGAGAAAGCG
>DATMSF010000264.1:0-3100 GCA_035565535.1 Aeromicrobium sp. | reverse complement strand
AATCCGCTGCGGCGGTGCTGGTCGTCGTGCTGGCTGTCGTGCTGGTCGTCGGTGCTTGGCTCGTCACGCGCGGAGGCGACGCCCGCGACCCGATCACGTCGGCGGTCTCGGTGGCGCCGGCGGGGAGTCGCTCGGTCGCGGTGACGGTCTGGTCGCGGCTGCCGAACTCGACCGATCGCGCCGCCTTGTCGGACCTGACGTCGGTCTCGATCGTGTCGGAGTTCTCCGACGAGCTCGACGAGCTGCTGGGTTGGCGGCCGTCGGACCTGAGCTGGGAAGCGGCCATCGTGACCCCGGCCGGCCAGGCCGTGGTGCTCGGACTGGGTTCACTGGACGCGGACGCCGTCGACGACGGACTGGAGCAGATCGGCGATCGCGACGGTGACAGCTGGCTGATCTCGCGTGCGTCGAACAGCTTCATCGTGAACTTCACCCACATCCGCGTGGTGCGCTCCGCGGGCGTGCTGATCGCGTCGGCGCAGCCCGAAGCCCTCGACGAGGTGGTCGCGACGGTGCGCGGGTGGCAGCCGTCGCTGATGACCGACCGCGGGGTTGCGACGCTGACGCAGGCGGCAGCCGGCCGCGCGTCCGCGCTGTTCCAGGGCGGACCGAAGCTGTGCAGCAACCCCGACTCGGGGTTGGACGTCGACGAGGTCGCGGCGCTGCGGCAGGTGGAGGCCCGCCACGGTGCGCTGACGAACCCGACCTGGCTGATGCGTGCCCTGGGCACGTCGCCGCGCCGCTACGTCTTCGGCACCGCGTTCGCCGACGCCGACACCGCCCGGTCCCAGCTCGACGTGCGTCAGGTGTTGACGTCCGGCTCGTTCCTCGGCCGCTACGGCAAGGTCGAAGACGCGCTGACCGACTTGCGGTCCGCCGTGGACGGCTCGACCGTCACGTTCGACTTCGCCCCCGCCGACCGCCCCGAGCCCTACATGACCAACTCGGGCCCCGTGATCTTCGCCGGCTGCTCCGTCCCCTGACCCCAACCCCCTGACCCCAACCCCCGAATTTTGCGGGGTGATGCACCACTCCGTGGCGCTGAAATGGTGCAAACCCCCGCAAAATTCGGGGGTTGGTCCCGGGGAGGTCAGCGGGCGCGGCGGTCCTTGGCGCGGCGGATCAGCCACTCCTGGACGTCGAGGTCGCCGTCGTTGAGGTGCCAGGAGCCATCGGGGTCGAGGCGCCAGGCGCGGGTGTCGTCGTGCGACATCACGGTGAGCAGCTCGCCGAGCTCGTCGACGTGCTCGGGATCGGGGATGCGGACGAGCACCTCGACCCGACGGTCCAGGTTGCGGTGCATCAGGTCGGCCGAGCCGATCCAGGCCACGGGTGTGCCGCCGCCGCTGAACCAGTAGACACGACTGTGCTCCAGGAACCGGCCGAGCACGCTGGTGACGCGAATGTTCTCGCTCAGGCCCGGCACCCCGGGACGCAGGGTGCAGATGCCGCGCACGACGAGGTCGATCTCGACGCCCGCTCGGGACGCCTCGTACAGCTTGTCGATGACGACCTCGTCGACGATCGAGTTGACCTTGATCCGGATCCGCCCGCCGCGGCCGGCCAGGTGGTGCGCGATCTCGGCGTCGATCTGCTCGACCAGTCCGTCGCGCAGGCCGCTGGGGGCCACGAGCAGCTGGTCGTACGTCTGGTCCTGGGCGTAACCGGACAGGTTGTTGAACAGGTGGGTCAGCCCGTCGGTGATCGACGGGTCGGCCGTCAGCAGGCCGAAGTCCTCGTAGCTGCGGGCCGTCTTGGGGTTGTAGTTGCCGGTGCCGATGTGGGCGTACCGGCGCAGGCCGCCGTCGGGCTCGTCGCGGATGACCAGGGCCAGCTTGCAGTGCGTCTTCAACCCGACGATGCCGTACACGACGTGGCAGCCGGCCTTCTCGAGCTTGCGGGCCCACCGGATGTTGGCCTGCTCGTCGAACCGGGCCTTGATCTCGACCAGCACCAGCACCTGCTTGCCCGAGCGGGCCGCGTCGATCAACGAGTCGATGATGGGTGAGTCGCCCGACGTGCGGTACAGCGTCTGCTTGATCGCGAGCACGTGCGGGTCGCGGGCCGCCTGCTCGATGAACCGCTGGACGCTGGTCGCGAACGAGTCGTACGGGTGGTGGACGAGCACGTCACGCTTGCGCAGGGCGCCGAACATGTCGGCCGGCGACGCGGTCTCGACCTCGGCGAGGTGCTCGTGGGTGCCGGGCACGAACGGCTCGAAGTGCAGCTCGGGTCGGTCGATGTCGGCGATCTCGTTGAGGCTGGTCAGGTCGAGGGGGCCGCGCATGCGCACGACCTCCTCGGAGCGCACGCCCAGCTCGGAGACCAGCAGGTCCAGCACGCCGGGGTCGATCGAGTCCTCGACCTCCAGGCGCACCGGTGGCCCGAACTTGCGGCGCAGCAGCTCCTGCTCGAGCGCCTTGAGCAGGTTCTCGGCGTCGTCCTCCTCGACCTCGAGGTCCTCGTTGCGGGTGACCCGGAACGCGTGGTGGCCCAGGATCTCCATGCCGGGGAACAGCAGGTCGAGGTGGGCGGCGATGACGTCCTCGAGCGGGACGTAGCGACCGGCGTCGGCCGGCATCCACCGGTTGATGATGGGCGGCACCTTGACCCGTGCGAAGTGCTCGGCACCGGTCGTGGGGTTGCGCATCATGATGGCCAGGTTCAGCGACAGCCCCGAGATGTACGGGAACGGGTGTGCGGGGTCGACCGCGAGCGGGGTGAGCACCGGGAACACGCGCTCGCGGTACGTCTGGCTGATGGCGCCCTGCTCGTCGGCGGTGAGCGCGTCCCAGCGCACCAGGTGGATCGAGGCTTCGTCGAGCGCGGGAAGAATCGAGGAGTGGAACGCCCCGGCGTGACGTTCCATCAGCTCGCGGCTGGTCTGCAGGCTGCGCGACAGCACGTCGCGCGGGCTCAGCCCGCTGGCGGACGGCACCGCGACGCCGGCGGCGATCCGCCGTTTCAGCCCGGCGATGCGGACCATGAAGAACTCGTCGAGGTTGCTGGCGAAGATCGCCATGAACCGCACGCGTTCGAGCAACGGCTGGTGCTCGTCGAGCGCCAGCTCGAGCACGCGGGCGTTGAACGCCGTCCAGCT
>DATMSF010000263.1:0-1915 GCA_035565535.1 Aeromicrobium sp. | reverse complement strand
GGCGCATGATCGGTGCCACCGCCGTCACGGCCTCGGCACTGGTGCTCTCGGGATGCGGGTTCTCCCCGTACGACCTGCCGCTGCCCGGTGGTGCCGATCTCGGTGACCACCCCTACGAGGTGACGGCCGACTTCCGCGACGTGCTGGACCTGGTGCCGCAGAGCGGCGTCCGGTTCAACGACCTGGCGGTCGGCAAGGTCTCCGACATCAAGATGAACAAGGACTGGACCGCGACGGTCACGCTGCAGGTCAACGGCGACGTCGACCTGCCCGAGAACGCCGTCGCGACGATCCGTCAGACCAGCCTGCTGGGCGAGAAGTTCGTGTCGTTGGCGCCTCCGGAGGAGGGCGCGACCGGCAAGCTCGAGGACGGCGACCACATCGGTCTGGAGCACACCGGCCGCAACCCCGAGATCGAAGAGGTCTTCAGTGCGGCGTCGTTGCTGCTCAACGGCGGTGGACTCGATCGCACCAACACGATCATGAAGGAGCTCAACCTCGCGCTGGATGGCAACGAGCCCCAGATCAAGGAGCTGCTGACCACGACCGATCAGTTCCTGGGCCAGCTCGATGACAACAAGCAGGCGCTGATCACGTCGTTGGAGAAGGTCAACCAGCTGGCCATCGCGACCAACAACCAGAAGCAGGCCATCACCGACACCCTCGAGTCGCTGCCGGAGGCGCTCGAGGTCGTCAACAATCAGCGCGACGAGCTGGTGACGTTGTTGCAGGCGTTGTCGAACCTGGGCGACGTGGCCACCGACGTGATCCGCACGTCGAAGGCCGACACGATCGCCAACCTGCAGGCCCTCACCCCGATCCTGGGCAACCTGGCCGAAGCCGCGGATGCGTTGGCCTATGACTTCAAGGTCCTGCTGTCCTACCCGTTCGTCGACGGGATGGTCGGTGGCACGTACGCCAAGGCCTCCGGTGACTGCACGTACCCGGTCGGATCGGACCAGAACACCGGTTGGTGCGTCGGCGACTTCCACAACTTGTCGATCCACCTCAACCTCGGCGCCGAGCAGCTGACCGGACTGGGCATCGACCTGAGCCAGCTGACCGACCTGTTCGACGACTTGAGCCCGCTGACCAACGGCGGGGGAGCCACCGACGGCGCGGCCTCGGCGGCCGACATCGCCTCGATCCTGCAGGGCTTCGGCGGCGGCGGTGCGGACTCTGCCGAGGCGTCCACCGATTCCTCGACCACGACGCCACCGAGCTGTCTGCTGGGCTTCTTGTGCCGCACCGCGCCGGCCTCGACCGGATCGGATCTGCCGTCGCTGCTGATGGGGACGGGAACGACCCGAGGAGGTGCGGCATGATCTCGAAGCTGACGCGCGTCCAGCTGGTCGTCTTCGCCATCGTCACGGTGCTCGGTGGAGCGTTCGTGGGCGGCCGGTACGCCCAGATCGACCGACTGGTGATCGATCGCACGTATCCCGTCACGGTCGAGCTGCCCGACAGCGGCGGCATCTTCGCCGGGGCCCAGGTCACCTACCGCGGCATCCCCGTCGGCAAGGTCGCCGCACTGAAGTTCACCGAGGCCGGCGTGGAGGCCGAGCTCGACATCGAGAACAGCTCTCCGGACATTCCGGCCGATCTGACGGCCGTGGTGGCCAACAAGTCCGCGATCGGCGAGCAGTTCATGGACCTGCAGCCGAAGAGCGCCGGCGAGCCGTTCCTCAGGAGTGGATCGCGCATCTCGCAGGACGACGCACGCATCCCGCTCGACACGGCGACCCTGCTGATCGACATCAACGACCTGGTCAAGTCGGTCGACACCGAGAACTTGAGCACCGTCGTCGAGGAGCTGGGGCAGGCGTTCGAAGGCACGGGGGAGGACCTCGGCACGATCCTCGACACCTCCAGCCAGTACGTCGAGGCGGCCACGGAGAACCTGCCGATCACCCGC
>DATMSF010000262.1:0-2218 GCA_035565535.1 Aeromicrobium sp. | reverse complement strand
ACCGGTCGGTCTCGTCAATGCGCTGTTGCGTCGAATCACTACCCGGCCGCTGGCCGACTGGCTGACCGACGCGACCCGCGACAGCGACGAGACCGACGCGTTGGCGATCAGGACCTCGCACCCGCGGTGGATCGTCGAGGCACTGCGAGACGTCGTGGGTGCGGCGGCGCTGCCGGCCCTGCTCGAGGCGCAGAATCGTCCGCCCCGTGTCACGCTGGTTGCGCGACCGGGCCTGTGCGAGCCGTCCGACCTACCCGGCGAGCCCGGCCGACTGTCACCGTTCGCTCGGATCCTCACCGCAGGAGGGGTTCCCGGCGAGATCCCCCACGTCCGTGACGGGCGCGCCGGTGTGCAGGACGAGGGATCGCAGATGGTGGCGATCACGGCGGCTGATGCCGTCCTGGACGGCCGTGACGAGCGGTGGCTCGACCTGTGTGCCGGCCCCGGTGGCAAGGCCGCACTGCTCGGTGCCATCGCGGCGCAGCGCGGCGTGACGCTGGTCGCCAACGAGCTGCAGGAGCACCGTGCCGACCTGGTGCGTCAGGCGGTGCGCGCGTTGCCCGACGTGGAGGTGGTGTCGTACGACGGCTGCGAAGGCCCCTGGGCGGACGAGTCGTTCGATCGAGTGCTGGTCGACGCCCCGTGCACAGGTCTGGGCGCCTTGCGGCGTCGCCCCGAAGCCCGCTGGCGGCGTTCGCCAGAAGACCTGGAGCTGTTGGTTCCCCTGCAGGAATCGCTGCTGCTGCGGGCACTGCAGGTCGTCCGCGTCGGCGGAGTGGTCACCTACGCCACGTGCTCGCCCCACCTGGCCGAGACCGATCGGGTCGTCGAGGCGGTCGTCGGCGAGACCGGTGCCGAGCTGGTGTCGGTGCACCGCTGCTGGCCGCACGTCGATGGCACCGACGCGATGTTCGCCGCGGCGCTGCGGCGTCGATAGGGTTTGACCCGTGGGTATCCAGATTGCACCGAGCATGCTCTCCGCCGACTTCGCCAACCTCGAGCGGGAGGCTCAGCGGATCGCCGGCGCCGACTGGTTGCACGTCGACGTGATGGACGGTCACTTCGTCCCGAATTTGACCCTCGGCGCCCCGGTGCTCGAGGCATTGGCCAAGGTGGCGGCCCAGCCGATCGACGCGCACCTGATGATCGAGGACCCCGACCGGTGGGCACCGCAGTACGTCGAGGCCGGTGCCGGCAGCGTCACGTTCCACGTCGAGGCCGCGGCCGCGCCGGTGCGGCTGGCCCGGGAGATCCGCGCCAAGGGGGCCCGCGCGTCGATGGCGCTGAAGCCGGCGACCCCGATCGAGCCGTACGAGGACCTGTTGCCCGAGCTCGACATGGTGCTGATCATGACGGTCGAGCCCGGATTCGGCGGTCAGCAGTTCCTCGATGTGTGCCTGCCGAAGATCGAACGCACTCGGCGCCTGCTCGACAAGGCCGGCGGCGACATCTGGTTGCAGGTCGACGGAGGAGTCTCGGCCGAGACGATCGAGCGGTGTGCCGAAGCCGGGGCCGACGTGTTCGTGGCGGGTTCGGCGGTGTTCGGCGCTGACGACCCCGATGAGATGGTCGCCACACTGCGCGGCCTCGCCGACGCAGTACACTGAAGGGGCCCGGGTGACCGGGCACGACAACGAACAAGCTCTGGGGTCGGTGAAATTCCGAGCCGGCGGTGATAGTCCGCGACCCGTGGCGACACGGTGGAGCCGGTGGAACTCCGGCACCGACGGTCAAAGTCCGGATGGGAAGAGCTCAATCCGTGGCACCGCGCGTGTCACGGCCCCGGAGCGCGAGTACTCCGGAGAGGTCGATGGCTACCGACACCGAGCAGCGCGCGATGCGCCGTGCGATCGACGCTGCCGCGGCGATCGTGCGCACTCTGCCGAACCCTCGGGTCGGTTGCGTGCTGCTCGCGGCGGACGGTTCCGAGCTGGCCGTGGGTGTTCATCGTGGGGCCGGGACGGCGCACGCCGAGGTCGACGCGTTGAACCAGGTCGGGTCGGCGGCGCGCGGCGCTACCGCGGTCGTGACGCTCGAACCGTGCCACCACACCGGACGCACCGGACCGTGCTCTCAAGCCTTGATCGATGCGGGCGTCGCCCGCGTCGTCTTCGCCCAGATCGATCCCAATCGTGAGGCAGCCGGCGGTGCCGCTGCACTGCGGGCCGCGGGGGTCGAGGTCGAGTCCGGTCTGCTCGCCGACGAGGCAGCCGATCTG
>DATMSF010000261.1:0-1622 GCA_035565535.1 Aeromicrobium sp. | reverse complement strand
TCGACGATCTTGGGGGCACCGTCGCGAGCGACGTGCTCCATCAGCACTACCTGCAGGTGACGCAGGCGATGTTGAGTCGGCCACGGGCTCTGGTCGTGACGATCGACTCGGCGCTGCGCAAGCGTGGGTACGACGGACCGGCGCCGCGATTCGGACGTGAGTGGACCGCGTTGTTCGAGTCGATCCGCCCCGTTGAGTGGTGAACGCCGGTGCCTGAGCGACGTATCAGGGACTCATCAGGTCGCTGACGCACCGCCGAAGGGGGATAGGTCGCTAAGTCACCGCCCCCGGGGGTGTCACTTGCGGGCGCGGGCGGCCTTGGAGCGTTGGGACTGGTCGAGGATGACCTTGCGGAGGCGGACGTTGGACGGGGTGACCTCGACGCACTCGTCCTCGCGGCAGAACTCCAGGCACTGCTCGAGCGAGAGCTTCTTGGGCGGGATGACCTTCTCGAAGTTGTCGGAGGTGGCCGATCGGATGTTGGTCTGCTTCTTCTCCTTGGTGATGTTGACGTCCATGTCGTCCTCGCGAGAGTTCTCGCCGACGATCATGCCCTCGTAGACCTCCGTCGCGGGCTCGACGAACAACGTGCCGCGCTCCTGCAGGTTGGTCATCGCGAAGCTGGTGACGGCACCTGCGCGGTCGGCGACCAGCGAGCCGGACGGGCGGGTCGAGATCTCCCCGGCCCACGGCTCGTAGCCCTCGAACACGTGGTGCGCGATGCCGGTGCCGCGGGTGTCGGTCAAGAACTCGGTACGGAAGCCGATCAGGCCGCGCGCCGGCACCAGGAACTCCATCCGCACCCAGCCGGTGCCGTGGTTCGTCATCTGCTCCATGCGTCCCTTGCGCACCGCCAACAGCTGGGTGATCGTGCCCAGGTACTCCTCGGGGGCATCGATCGTCAGCCGCTCGACCGGCTCGTGCAGCTTGCCGTCGATCTCCTTTGTGACGACCTGCGGCTTGCCGACCGTCAGCTCATAGCCCTCGCGACGCATCTGCTCGACCAGGATCGCGAGTGCCAGCTCACCGCGGCCCTGGACCTCCCAGGCGTCGGGCCGGTCGGTCGGCAGCACCCGGATCGAGACGTTGCCGATCAGCTCGCTGTCCAGACGATCCTTGACCAGTCGGGCCGTGACCTTGGTGTTCTTCTCCCGGCCGGCCAGCGGCGACGTGTTGGTGCCGATCGTCATGGAGATGGCCGGCTCGTCGACGTGGATCAGCGGAAGGGCGACCGGGTGGTCCGGATCGGCGAGCGTCTCGCCGATGTTGATGTCGGCGATGCCCGCGATCGCGACGATGTCGCCCGGGCCGGCCGTTTCGCCCGGTTTGCGCTCGAGCGCCTCGGTGACCAACAGCTCGGTGATCTTGACCCGCTGGACCGACCCGTCCCGTCTCATCCAGGTGACCTGCTGGCCCTTCTTCAGCTCGCCCTCCTTGACGCGCACCAAGGCCAGCCGGCCGAGGAACGGTGAGGAGTCCAAGTTGGTAACGTGCGCCTGCAAGGGGGCGCCTTCGGTGTACTCGGGTGCGGGAACGGTGGACATGATCGTCTGGAACAGCGGGATCAAGTTCTCGTTGTCCGGCAGCGTGCCGTCGGCGGGCTGCTCCAGCGAGGCACGCCC
>DATMSF010000260.1:0-3080 GCA_035565535.1 Aeromicrobium sp. | reverse complement strand
CGCCGGCCGACCTCGTGCAGGACGACCGACACCTCGGTCATGCCGAGCCCTTCGCCGCCGAGCTCCTTCGGCGCGACAAGTCCGACCAGCCCGGCTTCACGCAGCGCCGTCCAGGAGCCGTCGCCGCGATCGAGTGCGTCGACGGCGACCGAGCGCACCTCTTCTGCTACCGAGTCCACGAAAGAAATATAACGTGTTCTAGTCTTGGGTGTCGGGGCGAGAGGAGAGCCGGTGTTCGCAACCGTCCAGGACTTCACCCAGAACGCCGTCGACGGTGCCGTCACGGCGCTGCGGCCGATTCTGCCGGACCTGCCCGGTGTCCGGCTGCCCGAGGGTCAGTGGCTCGAGCTACCCCACCGCGGGAGGACGTGGGTCACCGACGTCCCAGGGCCGACACCCGACGCACCGGCCATCGTGCTGCTGCACGCCGTCGGCTGCACGGGCCAGCTGACCTGGTTCCCCACGATCCCGAAGCTGGCCGAGCGCTACCGCGTCATCACGTTCGACCAGCGCTGGCACGGTCGCGGCATCACGTCCGAACGCTTCTTGGTCTCGGACTGCGCCGACGACGTCGCCGCCGTGATCCGCGCCCTGGACCTGGACCGGCCGATCGTGGCGGGCTACTCGATGGGCTCGATGATCGCCCAGCGCGTGTGGCGCCAGCACCCCGCCGCCATCGGCGGACTCGTGCTCGCCGCGACGACGGGCCACCTGCGCACCAACGGCCGCGAGCGGCTGTTCCACGCCGGCATGGAGATGGGCATGCGCCTGACGACGACGCTGTCGCGATCCCGGACGATCCGCAGAGCGGGATCGGTGACCGTCGAGGTGCTCGACACCGACGACGCCGATGCCGCGCGCTGGGCGATGAACCAGTGGCGATCGACCAGCCCGTGGGCCGTGGCGCAGGCCGTCGCGTCCCTCGGCCGTCATCATTCGTCTCCATGGCTGCCGCGCATCGACGTGCCGACAGCGGTGGTCGTGACGACGTCGGACCGGGTCATCCCACCCGAACGTCAGCTCCAGGTCGCGTCCCTGATTCCCGGCGCCACGATCCACGAGGCCGCGTGCGGCCACGCCGGCTGCGTCCTGGAGCACCAGGCTTTCGTACCGGTGTTCTTCGAGGCCGTCAACGCCACCATGGCCCGCATCCGTGACCGCGAGAGGCTCAATCGCGCCGACTGAGGCCTCAACACGCAGGCTCCTTGTCGCACCAGCACCTACCCACCGTCGGCCGCAGGGGGCACCGGCGAGGTGATGTGCCCGGCCGCGTCAGGACAGCACGGCCGCCTTCATCGCCTCGAGCTCGACGGCGAACTCCTCGGCCAGGTCCCACACGTGCGGCATCATCTCGCGGCAGGCGATCAGCCCGATGTGCATCCGGCCGTTGTTGCTGATGACGGTGATGTTCAGGCCCGCGCCGTGGAAGATCGGGCCGAGGGGGTACAGCGCGTCCATGCGGGCGCCCATGAAGTACAGCGGCACCGGCGGCCCGGGCACGTTGGAGATGACCAGGTTGTGGATGACCGGGCCGCGACCGGCCAGGTCCAGGTCGGAGACCATGCGGACCGCGAGTCCGAACGTACGGGGCATCGCGAACTCGGCCCACTCCTGCAAGGTGTCGGCCGGCACCGCCTTGTGGTGCTGCTTGGCATTGGCGTTGGCGACGGCCATCGTCTCGATGCGCTCGCGCGGGTCTGCCGTGTCGGTGCCGAGGCGGCAGAACATCGACGAGACCTTGTTGCGGCCCTGACGCTTGGACTCACCGTGCACCGACACCGGGACCGTGGCCAACAGCGACGCATCGGGCAGCTCGCCGCGCTCCTCCAGGTAGCGACGCAGCGCCCCGCCACTGAGCGCCAGGACGACGTCGTTGACGGTCGAACCCGGGACCGCGTTCTTGATCGCCTTGATGTCGTCGAGGCTGATGTCGGTGTAGGCGATCGACCGGTGGCCCGTGATCGTGCCGTTGAAGGACGTGCGCGGCGCGGTGAGCGGAGCGGCCATCGCGATGCCTTGGCGAGCCCGACTCGCGGACTCCACGAGCGTCTTGACCGTCGGCGTCACCATACGCACCGCGTGCCACGGCTTGGTGACGGTGGCGAGGATCCCCCGCCCGACCAGCTCCAGATCGGACGGCTGCCGGTCGTACTTGACGACGGCCGAGGGGTCGCCACCGGAGTCCAACGGTGGTGCATCGGGCTCCAGGCTGCACAGGTAGGAGATCATGTTCGACCCGGAGACGCCGTCGACCGACGCGTGATGCATCTTGGTGAAGATCGCGATCTGGCCCGAGGCAAGGCCCTCGATCACGTACATCTCCCACAGCGGACGAGTACGGTCCAGCGGAATGCCCGCGAGATGACCTGCGACCTCGGCCAGCTCGGCGTCTCCACCCGGCGACGGCACCGCCATCCGGTGGACGTGGCGGTCGATGTCGAAGTCTCGGTCGATCACCCACAGCGGGAAGTCGATGCGGCCGGGGACAAGCTTGAGCTTACGGTTGAACATGGCAACGTTCGAGACGCGCTCCTCGAGCACGTCCTTGAAGGTGTCGAAGTCGTACTCGCCGGACATGGTCTGGGGGTCGACCAGGATCAGACCGCACACGTGCAGCAGCTGCGAGCTGCTCTCCAGGTAGAGGAAGCTCGCATCCAAGCCGCTCAGACGCTCCATGGCGGTAGCGTAATGCTTCTAGAACGTGTTCTACAAAGGAATGGGACGAGGATCATGGGCCGGAACGACAGCCCGCGACGGTACCGCCGTCGCCAGCTCGCACTGGCCGCACTGGCCGCCAACGCCCTGCGCCCACCCGCAGGCGGCCGTTCGGGAATCGCCGGCTTTTCCGTCGGCTGGCCGGTCAGCGAGCTGGCTCCTCATCTGCTCGTGGCCTCCGCCGTGGACACTGCACTGGAGCTCACCGTGCGCCGCCGCCGGTCCGGGACGACCTCACGCATCGGGCTGCTGGCGGCCGGCACCTCGATGGGGCTGCTGGGGTACTCGATCGCCGCCGCACGACGCGCTCGGATCGACCTCGACGAGGCCCTGACCACCGGCCTGGGCGCCGAGACCACGCTGTC
>DATMSF010000259.1:0-1848 GCA_035565535.1 Aeromicrobium sp. | reverse complement strand
CAGCGGTCTCGGCCTGCTCGCCTGGGGCAAGGAGTCCGACCGGTTCGGCCATCTCGTGGCCACCTTGGCGTCGACGTTCTCGTTCGTGTTCGGCGTCGTGCTGTTCGCGAAGCTGATGGGCGCCGATGAAGCCGACCGCTCACACACCTCCACGCTCTACACGTGGATCGACGCCGGACGCTTCCACGTCGACCTGTCGTTCACGTTCGACCAGCTGTCGGGCCTGTTCGTGCTGCTCATCACGGGCGTCGGCACGCTGATCCACATCTACTCGATCGGCTACATGGCGGACGACGAACGGCGCCGCCGGTTCTTCAGCTTCCTGAACATCTTCATCGCCTCGATGCTGACGCTGGTGCTGGCTGCGGACTACCTGGTGCTGTTCCTGGGCTGGGAAGGCGTCGGCCTGGCGTCGTACCTGCTGATCGGGTTCTGGCAGCACAAGGACTCCGCGGCCGCCGCGGCGAAGAAGGCGTTCATCGTCAACCGCGTCGGCGACGTCGGCATGGCGCTGGCGATCATGACGATGTTCGCGCAGTTCGGCACCTCGTCGATCGCCGCGGTGAACGGATCGATCACGAGCGCCTCGACATCGGTGGCCACCGGACTGGGGCTGCTGCTCCTGCTCGGCGCGTGCGGCAAGTCCGCCCAGGTGCCGCTGCAGAGCTGGCTGCTCGACGCCATGGAGGGCCCGACCCCGGTGTCGGCGCTCATCCACGCCGCCACGATGGTGACGGCCGGCGTCTACCTGGTCGTCCGCTCGGCTGGCATCTACGACGCCAGCGAGGTCGCCCGCAACGCCGTCATCGTCGTGGGCCTGGTGACGCTGCTGGCCGGCGCCTGGATCGGCTGCACGAAGGACGACATCAAGAAGTCGTTGGCCGGTTCGACCATGAGCCAGATCGGCTACATGATGCTGGCCGCCGGACTGGGCCCGGCCGGGTACGCGTTCGCGATCTTCCACCTGATCACCCACGGGTTCTTCAAGGCCAACCTGTTCCTCGGGGCGGGCTCGGTGATGCACGGCATGAACGACGACGTCAACATGCGGCACTACGGCGCGTTGCGCACCGCGATGCCCATCACGTTCGCCACGTTCGGCCTGGGCTACCTGGCCATCATCGGATTCCCGGGCACGGCCGGGTTCTTCTCCAAGGACAAGATCATCGAGGCTGCCTTCGGGCAGTCGTTCTGGGTGGGCCTCGGCACGCTGATCGGCGCAGGTGTCACGGCGTTCTACATGACGCGCATGATGACGCTGACGTTCTTCGGCCAGAAGCGGTGGCTCGACGACGTCCACCCGCACGAGTCGCCGAAGGTCATGACGATCCCGCTGATCGCGCTCGGCGCCTTGTCGGTGCTGGGTGGCGCGCTGATCTTCGGCGACTGGATCCCCGACTGGCTCGGTCCGGTCGTCGGGCACGCCGAGCACCACGAGCTGGGCATCCCGGTGTGGGCGATGACGCTGATCATCACCGCCACGGCTCTGGTGGGCGTCGCGGTCGCGGTGCTGCTGTACCGGCGTGACGTCGCCGGCGAGACGCCCGACGACAGCGTCGTGTCGGTGTTCACGCGCGCCGGCCGCAACGAGCTGTACGGCAACCAGATCAACGACGCCCTCGTGGTCCGCCCGACCCGCTACCTGACGCGGTTCCTGGTCTGGCTCGACGTCAAGGGTGTCGACGGTCTGGTGACCGGCACGGCCGATCGGCTCGGCGACACCTCGCAGTTCCTCCGCAAGCCGCAGACGGGCCACGTCCGCTCGTACGCAGCAACTCTGTTCGGCGGCGCGCTGGTCGTCGTCCTGGCACTCCTGGCGGTGACCCTCGCATGATCCTCACCCTGCTC
>DATMSF010000258.1:0-2342 GCA_035565535.1 Aeromicrobium sp. | reverse complement strand
GCCGCCCCTGACCGGTATGTCGAGATCGACGGTCGACAACACCCCTTTGTACGCCGGTGAATCGGCACTGCGCATCGACTCAGTCGTGTCTGCCGCCGAGGCGGTCCGACAACTCGCCTCCGACGCATGACCGATCGTGATACTTGTGTCGGCGAATAACGAAATCCCCCACGCTGACTGCATGGGGGATTTCGTTCTGCGGAGGATAGGGGATTCGAACCCCTGAGAGCTTTCACTCAACCCGCTTTCCAAGCGAGCGCACTAGGCCACTATGCGAATCCTCCGCAGATGAGATTACCTGGCAGGTGCGGTCGTGGGCCAATCGGGGACGGTCCGTATGATGGTGACCAGCCCCTCGTGCGGCGACACATCACTCAATCCCCCAGGGCAGGAATGCAGCAAGGGTCGGTGATCCCTGTCGGGTGCACGAGGGGTCCTACTGTCAGCGGTTCTCGCTGTCAGCGGTTCTCGGCGAACGCCTCGAGGATGGACGCCGGGATCCGTCCGCGGGCCGGCACGTCGTGTCCGTTCGCGCGAGCCCATTCGCGGACGACCTTGGGGTCGGGTCCATCGGCCGAACGTGCTGCCCGTCCCCCGCTGCGCCGCGACGACGTCGGACGTGCGGCGGCGATGTAGCGCGCCAGCGCCGACTCGAGCTCCTTGCGCTCAGCCGCCGTCAGGTCGATCTCGTAGGACTTTCCGTCAAATGCGAATCGCAACGGTGACGAACCTTCCGGCATTTCCTCACCGGACAGGTCGGACACGTACTTCTCGATGATCTTCTTCGCCATATCGAAAACTTTATCGGACTTTCTTTATCCGGGGCAAAAGTCCCGATTAAGGACAAATATCAAGAAATACGTTTCTGCAGGGCGTCGGTCAGCAAGGTGACGAGTGCCTCCAGCTGGACGTCGACGGACGAACCGACCTCGACGTCGGTGCCGTCGAGCGCCCGCGCGGCCAGACCGGCCTTGCTGTCGATCAGCTCGGCGATCCGGCCGTCGATGGTCTGCGCGGCGATGATGCGCCACGCCGTGACGGGCTGTTCCTGTCCGATGCGGTGGACCCGGTCGATCGCCTGCGTCTGCTCCGCGTCGGTCCACGACAGCTCCGACAGCACGACGTCCGAGGCGATCTGCAAGTTGATCCCGACACCGGCGGCCGTGACCGAGCACACGATGACCGAGACCGACTCGTCGTTCCAGAACCGGTCGATGGCCTTCTCGCGTGCCGACTTGGACTGATCGCCGCGAATCGACGTGTACCCGATCCCGGCGCGCTCGAACGAGGCCTCGACGGTGTCCATGACGTCGATGTGCTTGGCGAAGAACACCACCTTGCCGACGTTACGCGCCAGCTGGGCCGTGTAGTCGGCTGCGAGTCCGGCCTTGGCCTGACCGATGCGCCGCATCATGCCGAAGACGTTCTCCTCGTCCTTCGACCCCTCGGTGTCCTCGCGCTCCCACTTCGCCACGGCACGGACCAGCTCGGCGTCGAGCTCGGTCGGCACGACCGCGCCCGGGGCGTTGTGACGCGCCGCCAGAGCCGAGTCGTAGCGCCGCATCATGCGCGCGGCGAGCTCGCGCTCGGCCTCGGCGATCGAACGTCCGACCTCGTCGTCCAGATCGACCGGGATGTCGGCGATCCGGCGAGCCGGGATGTCAGCGGCGACGTCGACCTTGCGACGACGCACGATGCCCATGTCGATGACGCACTGACGCGCAGCGGTGTAGAAGCCCGGATCCAGCGGTGTCAGACCGGTGTCCTCCAACGCCGTCATCAGCTCCGCGCGCGGCTGCTTCTCGTCGATCCAGCCGAGGAACTGCCAGATCGTCTTGAAGTCCTCGATGTCGTTGATCAACGGCGTGCCGGTCAACGCCATCAGCAGCGGTCGACCCACGCGCTTGCGGACCCGTTCGGACAGATGGAGCACCTGCTGTGAACGCTGCGACGTCTTGTTCTTGATGAAGTGGGCCTCGTCGACCACCATGCCGCGAAAACCCAGCTCGCCCAGCCACGACACGTGGCGGTCCAGGATCTCGTAGTTGACGATGTAGACGTCGGCGAAACCGTCGATGTCCTCACCGTCGCCGTGGATCACGGTGGCCGTGCGCTTGGGCGTCCACAGGTCCACCTCGTGCGCCCAGTTGGCCTTGACCACGTTCGGCGCCACGACCAGCAGCGGATAGGCGTCGGCTGCTTCGGCGGCCAGCAGCGCCTGAGCCGTCTTGCCCAGGCCCGGCTCGTCGGCCAGCAGGAAGGTCCGGTGCCCTTCGGCGGCGGCCTCGACCACCTGTGCCTGGTGCTTCATCATCAACGCGCCCGCAGGGGTGTCCAGACCC